>NZ_JAVFVN010000867.1:0-201036 GCF_030910085.1 Stenotrophomonas maltophilia group sp. RNC7
GGGGGGGGGGTGTTCATCCGCTTTGTTTTTTTTTAACCCCCCGGCCGGGCCGTATTTTGGGTTTTTTTCTTTGGGGGGGTTTGGGGGGGCGGGGGGCGGCCACCAGGGGGGGTTTGCGGGGGGGGGGGCCGGGGGCCCCGCCCCCCGGCCCGCCCGCGGGGGGCCCGGCCCCCCCCCCGGCACTACCGTCGAATCGTCACACGCCCATGTAGCGGCCGGGGCGGTGGTTGAACATCAGCACGAGGCTGAGCACCACCGCGCCGATGGCCGAGTACAGCACCTTCGATGGCGACAACACGAAGAACGCGGCCACCATCAGGCAGGCATCGTAGGACATCTGCACCTTGCCCGCGCTCCAGCCACGGGTGCGCTGCAGGTACACCGCCAGGATGCCGATGCCGCCAAGGCTTGCACGGTGGCGGATGAAAAAGAGGATGCCCAGGCCGGACAACGCACCGCCGACGATCGCCGAGTAAAGCGGGTTGATGTGCGAGAAGTCGATCCAGCGCGGCAGCAGGTCGGTCAGCACGCCACAGGCGGTGACCGCGGCGAAGGTCTTCAGGGTGAATTCCCAGCCCATGCGCCGCAGCGCCACCCAGTAGAACGGCAGGTTGACCAGCACGAACACCAGGCCGAAGTTCCAGCCCATCGCGTAGTGCAGCAGGAAGGCCATGCCCGCCATGCCGCCGATCATCAGCCCGCCCTTGGCGAAGATGGCCAGGCCCAGCGAGGCCACCATCGTGGCCAGCACCATGCCCTGCACGTCCTCGGCGATCGAGTGACGCAGCGCTTTGTCATCGGCGGTGGTGCCGGCGCTGTCGGGCGGCGGGGTCAGCGGACCGGCGGTGACCAGGTGGCCGTCAGCGTCGTCGCACGGCGCGGGGCCATGGGAGGGAAGGGACATGCGGGTGGGGGAACAGCAGGTGGGGAGCGCTATTAGACACGATCCGCATGACAGTTGCAGATGAAATCGTTCAGCTGAATGCGTCCCACCCTGCCCTCCGCCGGCCGCTGGTTACCCCTTGCCGGCCAGGTGGTATGCCACCAGCGCGTTGGCGTGGCCATGGCCCAGGCCGTGCTCGCTCTTCAGGAAGCTGACCAGTTCCATGTATTTCAGGCCCTTCTTCCCCGCCAGCAGCCCGAACCAGTGCGCCACCGGCTGCCCGTAGGTCTTCTCGATGGAGGGGAAGTACGAGGCCGGGCCTTTCGGCTTGGTGTCAGTGCTCATCTGCAGCTCCCGTTGAAGTCATTCATTCGACGAACCACAGTCCCTGAAATCGACATACCTACACGTTTGACCCGGTGCCGACCAACGGTCGGCACCCACCAAGGCAGAATGCCGTTCCAACAGCTCGCGGGAAACTGTCGAAGGCGGGGTGGCTCAGGTTGCGGGGCGTGAGCGCCATGGGCCCGAGGCATGCCTCGGGCGGGTTGGGCAGGACGCCCAACCCCGGTCTTGCCGTGTGCGCAGGACAGCGCACACGAGCAAGCGCGACCGAGCCACACGGACGGCGTCCCCCTCAACCGGACCCACCCCGCCATCCCACGGAATGCACGCATTTGACGTTGACGTTGCCTTGGCTTGAAGCAGGTGCCGGGCGCAGCCCGGCCGTATCATTCCCGCATGCCCCGCGAAAATCTCAACGACCTGCAGGCCTTCGTCCACGTTGCCCGCGAGGGCAGCTTCACCAAGGCTGCCGCCCAGCTGGGCGTGTCCCAGTCCGCGCTCAGCCATGCCATGCGCGGACTGGAGCAGCGCCTGGGCGTGCGCCTGCTGACCCGCACCACCCGCAGCGTCTCGACCACCGAAGCCGGTGCCCGCCTGCTCGATACCCTGGCCCCGCGCCTGGCCGAGATCGAGGACGGGCTGGCCGCGCTGGCCGAGTACCGTGAACGCCCGGCCGGCACCATCCGTATCAATGCCACCGGCCACGCCGCCGAGTACATCGCCTGGCCCAGGCTGGCGCCGCTGCTGCAGCAGTATCCGGATTTGAAGGTGGAACTGGCGGCCGACTACGGGTTGGCCGACATCGTGGCCGAGCGCTACGACATCGGCATCCGCCTGGGTGAGCGGCTGGCGCGCGACATGATCGCCGTACCGATCAGCCCGCCGCTGCGCATGCGCGTGGTCGGGGCGCCCAGCTACTTCCGCCAGCACGTGGTGCCGCGGCATCCAGACGACCTGGCCGGGCACAACTGCGTGACCCTGCGGCTGCCCACGCATGGTGGGCTGATGCCGTGGGATTTCGGCCAGGACGGCAATGAACTGAGCGTGCGCGTGAGCGGCCAGTGGACGTTCAACACCATGGGCATGACCCGCACCGCTGCGCTGGCAGGCAGCGGATTGGCCTGGCTGCCGGAAGACCAGGTGCAGCCGATGCTGGACGATGGCCGGCTGCAATCAGTGCTGGACGACTGGTGCCCGCACTTCGATGGCTACTACGCGTACTACCCTTCGCGCCGCCACGTGACCGTGGCGATGCGGACGGTGCTTGATGCGCTGCGCGGGCCGATGGGGTGAGGGTCAAGGAGTGCGGACCCACTGTCCGCACTCACCGGCTGGTCAGCCCTTGGCCTGTGCCGCACGCTGCGCGTTGTAGCGCTCGCCAACGATCGACACTTCGTCCAGCGCCTGCGCGATGCGTTGCAGTTCTTCCGGCGCCAGCTGCAGGTCGGCCGCGCCCAGGTTTTCTTCCAGGCGATGAACCTTGGTGGTGCCCGGAATCGGCACGATCCACGATGCCTGCGCGAGCAGCCAGGCCAGTGCGACCTGCGCAGGCGTCGCACCGCGCGCTGCCGCAATCGTGCTGATGCGATCCACCAGCGCCTGATTGGCGCGGCGCGCCTCCACTTCGAAACGCGGCACGCTGTTACGGAAGTCGTTGGCGTCGAAGGTGGTATCGGCGTTGATCGCACCGGTCAGGAAGCCGCGGCCCAGCGGGCTGAACGGCACGAAGCCGATGCCCAGCTCCTGCAGCGTCGGCAGCAGCTCACGCTCCGGTTCGCGCCACCACAGCGAGTACTCGCTCTGCACGGCGGTGACCGGCTGCACCGCATGCGCGCGACGCACGGTGGCAGCGCTCGCCTCGGACAGGCCGAAGTGGCCGACCTTGCCCTCGGCGATCAGGTCGCGCACGGTACCGGCCACATCCTCGATCGGCACGTTCGGGTCGACGCGGTGCTGGTAGAACAGATCGATATGGTCGGTACGCAGGCGCTTGAGGCTGGCTTCGGCCACGGCACGGATGTTCTCCGGGCGGCTGTCCAGGCCGGCATCGGTGCGCGCATCTTTGAAGCCAAACTTGGTGGCGATCACCAGCCTGTCGCGGTAGGGGGCCAAGGCCTGGCCGAGCAGGTCTTCGTTGGTGTACGGGCCGTACACCTCGGCGGTGTCGAAGAAGGTCACGCCGCGCTCGACGGCGGCGTGCAGCAGGGCAATGCCCTGGCTCGGTTCGACCGGCTGGCCGTAGGCATGGGTCAGGCCCATGCAACCCAGGCCCAGGGCGGAAACCTTCAGGCCGCTGCGGCCGAGTTCACGTGTCTGCATCGTCGTACTCCAGAGGGGGAATGCTGACGATACGCCTGCGGTGGCGATGGATTGAGCCGGCTGGACCGCAGTCGGTCATGACTGGAATTCATCAATCCGGTCATGACCGTTGCCGGTCAGGTCAGCGGATTTCGGAGATCTCCACCCCATCCAGCCCCTGCGACAGGGTGCGCGCGTCGCCGCCCTGGCTGAGCTTGATGCGCAGGCGCACCTCGTTCTGCGAATCGGCGTAACGCAGCGCGTCCTCGTAGCTGATCTCGCCGGCCTGGTACAGCTCGAACAGGCTCTGGTCGAAGGTCTTCATGCCCAGCTGGACCGAGTCCTTCATCACTTCCTTCAGCTTGTGGATCTCGCCGTCGCGGATGTAGTCCTGTACCAGTGGCGTGCCCAGCAGGATCTCCATCGCGACCTTGCGCGAGCGGCCATCGGGCGACGGCACCAGCTGCTGCGCGACCACGCCCTTGAGGTTCAGCGACAGGTCCATCAACAGCTGGTTGCGGCGGTCTTCCGGGAAGAAGTTGACGATGCGGTCCATCGCCTGGTTGGCATTGTTGGCATGCAGCGTGGCCAGCACCAGGTGGCCGGTTTCGGCGAACGCGATGGCGTGGTCCATGCCTTCGCGGGTACGCACCTCGCCGATCATGATCACGTCCGGCGCTTGGCGCAGGGTGTTCTTCAGCGCCGCTTCCCAACTGTCGGTATCGATGCCGACTTCGCGCTGGGTGATGATGCAGCCCTCGTGCTTGTGCACGAATTCGATCGGGTCTTCGATGGTGATGATGTGGCCGGTTGAGTTCTGGTTGCGGTAACCGATCATCGCCGCCAGCGAAGTCGATTTACCGGTACCGGTGGCACCGACGAACAGGATGATGCCGCGCTTGGTCATCGCCAGCGTCTTGATGATCGGCGGCAGGCTCAGCTCTTCCACGGTCGGAATGCGCGTCTCGATGCGGCGCAGCACCATGCCGACCTGGTTGCGCTGGTAGAAGCAGCTCACGCGGAAACGGCCGACACCGGACAGGCCGATGGCGAAGTTGCATTCGTGGGTCTTCTCGAATTCCTCGCGCTGCGCCGGGGTCATCACGTTGAGGACCAGGTCGCGGCTTTGCTGCGGCGTCAGTGGCGTCTGCGTGATCGGCGAGATCTTGCCGTTGACCTTCATCGCCGGTGGCATGCCGGCCGTGATGAACAGGTCCGAGGCGCGCTGGTGCGCCATCAGCTTGAGGAACGAAGTGAAATCGATGGTGGTCGCGGTGCTGTTCACGGCGGGCTCCCAAGAGGGCATGTACCAGGAAACGGTCGGTGGAGGAAACGGCACGGGGACGGCGCCGCACTGGTGCACGCCGCCCGTGGTTGTCCCGCCTTACTCGAACAGGCGCTTGTCCTTGGCGTACTCGCGGGCCTGGTTGCGGGTGATCAGGCTGCGCTTGACCAGGTCCTGCAGATGCTGGTCCAGGGTCATCATGCCGTACTGCTGGCCGGTCTGGATGGCCGAGTACATCTGCGCCACCTTGTCCTCGCGGATCAGGTTGCGGATGGCCGGGGTGCCGACCATGATTTCCCACGCCGCGGTCCGGCCGCCGCCGACCTTCTTCAGCAGTGCCTGCGAGATCACCGCACGCAGCGACTCGGACAACATCGAACGCACCATCGGCTTTTCGCCAGCCGGGAACACGTCGATGATACGGTCGATGGTCTTGGCCGCCGAACTGGTGTGCAGGGTGCCGAACACCAGGTGGCCGGTTTCCGCGGCGGTCAGTGCCAGGCGGATGGTTTCCAGGTCGCGGAGTTCGCCGACCAGGATGATGTCCGGGTCCTCACGCAGTGCCGAGCGCAGTGCTTCGTTGAAGCCATGCGTGTCACGGTGCACTTCGCGCTGGTTGATCAGGCACTTCTGCGAGGTGTGCACGAATTCGATCGGATCCTCGACGGTGAGGATGTGGCCGTATTCGTTCTTGTTGATGTAGTCGATCATCGCCGCGAGCGTGGTCGACTTGCCCGAGCCGGTCGGGCCGGTCACCAGGATCAGGCCCTGCGGTTGCTGGATCACCTCGCGGAACAGCGGCGGGCAGGCCAGGTCCTCGAGGGTGAGCACCTCGGACGGAATGGTACGGAACACCGCACCGGCGCCGCGGTTCTGGTTGAACGCGTTCACACGGAAGCGCGCCAGCGACGGGATCTCGAAGGAGAAGTCCACTTCGAGGAATTCCTCGTAATCGCGGCGCTGCTTGTCGGACATGATGTCGTACACCAGCGCGTGGACCTGCTTGTGGTCCAGGGCCGGGATGTTGATCCGGCGAACGTCGCCGTCCACGCGGATCATCGGCGGCAGGCCTGCAGACAGGTGCAGGTCGGACGCTTTGTTCTTTACGGAAAACGCCAGCAGTTCGGCGATATCCATGAGCGGCTACTCCCCAATAACGGCTTCGACTGGAAGGATCTTTCCCCGGGCGGCAGTATAGCCTCCTGATTCAACGGAACGCGTTACGTGGCCACTCCCCTGCCCCAGATCCTGAGCAACCTGCATGCCGCCGCCGAGGCGGCCGGCCGGCCCGATCCGCGCCTGCTGGCCGTGTCCAAGACCCAACCGGCCGAGGCCGTGGCCGCGCTGGCCGCACAGGGCCAGCAGGCCTTCGGCGAAAACTATGTGCAGGAAGCGCTGGCCAAGATGCAGGCGCTGCAGCACCTGGCGCTGGAGTGGCACCTGATCGGCCACCTGCAGTCGAACAAGGCCGAGGCCGTGGCCACCCACTTCGACTGGGTGCAGAGCGTGGACCGGCCCAAGCTGGTAACGGCGCTGGCGCGCCATCGCCCGGCCGCACGCGGCCCGCTGAATGTGCTGATCCAGGTCAACATCGACGATGAATCCAGCAAGCACGGCTGTGCTCCGGAAGAAGTGGACGCACTGGCCGCGGCGATTGCCGCCGAGCCCACCCTGCGCCTACGTGGCCTGATGGCGATTCCTGCGCCGTGGCCCGAGGTGGAGCGCCGTCGGGATGCGTTCGTGCGCATGCGCACACTCTTCCAGTCGCTGGCCGCCCAGCATGCACAGGTCGACACGCTGTCGATGGGCATGAGCAGCGACTACGCCGACGCCATCGCCGAGGGCGCCACCCTGGTGCGCATCGGCACCGCCCTGTTCGGCGCGCGCCCGCGCCCGGCCTGATTTTCCAAGGAGACATCCATGGCAGCTGATTCCATCACCTTCATCGGCGGCGGCAACATGGCGCGCAGCCTGATCGCCGGCCTGATCCGCCAGGGCGTGCCCGCCGCGCACATCCATGTGGCCGAACCGGTTGCAGCGCTGCGCGAGTCGCTGGCTGCCGACTTCGGCGTGCAGGTACACGACAACGCCACCGATGCCGCCGCACAGGGCAGCACCTGGCTGCTGGCGGTGAAGCCGCAGGTGCTGCGTGAGGTCTGCAAGTCGCTGCAGGCACTGGCCCAGGCAAACCGGCCACTGGTGGTGTCGATCGCTGCCGGCATCACCAGCGCACAGCTGGAGCGCTGGCTGGGTGGCAACCTGCCGGTGGTGCGCGCAATGCCCAATACCCCCGCTCTGCTCGGCGCCGGCGTGACCGGCCTGTATGCCACGCCCTCGGTGGATGCACAGCAGCACGCGCAGGCCGAACAGGTGCTGGCCAGTGCCGGGCGCACGGTGTGGATCGAACGCGAGGCACTGATGGATTCGGTCACCGCCGTGTCTGGCAGCGGGCCGGCCTATGTGTTCCTGCTGGCCGAAGCGATGGAAGCAGCGGGCATTGCCCAGGGCCTGCCGGCCGACGCCGCGCGCACGCTGGTGGTGCAGACCCTGCTGGGCGCCTCGCGCATGCTGGATGAGGCCGGTGAGAGCCCCGCAGAGCTGCGCCGCCGCGTGACGTCACCCAACGGCACTACCCAGGCCGCGATCGAGAGCTTCCAGGCTGGCGGCTTCGAGGCACTGGTGGACACCGCACTGCGCGCCGCGCAGGTGCGTGGACAGGAATTGTCTGCGGCGAATGATTGATCCCGATGTGTGCCGACCAACGGTCGGCACCTACCATCATCCACGCATGGCGTGGATGTTCATTGCCCCAACGTGGCCATGACGAAATCCACGAAGCAATGCAAACGCGGGCGCGGACGTCGATCGGGCAGGTAGATCAGGTGCATCGGCCGCGGTTCGGGCAGGTAGTCGCGCAGCAGCGGCTTCAACCGCCCCGCTGCGATCTCCGCCGCCAGCAGTGCGGTGGGCTGCAGTACCAGCCCGGCCCCGGCCACGGCGGCTTCGCGCAACGCGAAGCCATCGTTGCTGCTCAGCCGTGCCTCCCAGTCGACCTGTTCG
Organism: Stenotrophomonas maltophilia group sp. RNC7; assembly: GCF_030910085.1. Lineage (NCBI taxonomy): Bacteria > Pseudomonadati > Pseudomonadota > Gammaproteobacteria > Lysobacterales > Lysobacteraceae > Stenotrophomonas > Stenotrophomonas maltophilia group sp. RNC7. The sequence goes on from NZ_JAVFVN010000867.1 coordinate 7,872, forward strand.
CCGTTGGCCAACTGCCAACCATGCCCGCCGCGCCAGGCCAGGTGGCTCAGGCAGTCGTGCCCCTGCAGGTCATCCGGTGTTCGCGGCGTGCCGCGCCTGCGCAGGTAAGACGGCGCCGCGCACAGGCTCATCGCATACGGCGGCAGCGGCCGCGCCACCACCTCCTGCGATGGCAACGGCCCGACCCGGATCGCCGCGTCGAAGCCATCTTCGATCAGGTCCACGCGGCGGTTGCTCAGGTCAAGCTCGATATTCAACTGCGGCTGCGCGCGCAGCAGGCCGGCCAGCTGCGGCGCCAGCACGCAGCTGCCCCAGGTGGTGGGCGCGCTGACCCGCAACAGGCCACGCGGCTGTACCTGCAGGCCGGCCACATCGGCCTCGGCCTGCTGCACCTGCTCCAGCACCTGCCGGCACCCGGCCAGGTAGGCGCTGCCGGCTTCGGTCAAGCGCTGGCGGCGGGTGTTCCGTTGCAGCAACGCGGTGCCCAGATGTGCTTCCAACTGCTGGATGTACTTGCCCACCATCACCGCCGACACCTGCAGCTGTTCGGCGGCGCCGGCGAAGCTGCCGCGCTCGGCCACGGCGACGAAGGCCTGCATGCAGCGAAGGGTATCCATTGCTAATCCAGAGTTAGGAATCTGCGAATCATACGCCGCTTACCTAACCCCGCTGTGACGGCGCAGACTGCGCTCACTCCCACACGCAAGGAACGGCCATGAAGATCCTCCTCGTCGGTGCCAGTGGCACCCTCGGCCAGGCAGTCGCCCGTCAGCTCGGCCAACAGCATCAGATTCTCGCCGCCGGCCGCCACAGTGGCGAACTGCGCGTGGACCTGACCGACGACGCCAGCGTCGCCGCGCTGTTTGCGCGTACCGGTGCAGTCGATGCGGTGATCTCCACCGCCGGCAAGTTGCACTTCGGTCCGCTGCAGGACATGACGCCCGAGCAGTTCAACCTGGGCCTGCAGGACAAGCTGCTGGGCCAGGTGCGGCTGGCACTGGCCGCCCAGCACCATCTCAACAGTGGCGGCTCGATCACCCTGACCAGCGGCATCGTCAGCGCACAACCGATCCGCGACGGCGTCAACGCCACCGCAGTGAATGCCGCACTGGAAGGCTTCGTGCGCGCCGCCGCACTGGAACTGCTCCCGCGCGGCCTGCGCATCAACGTGGTCAGCCCGAACGTACTGATCGAATCGATGGCGGCCTACGGCCCCTACTTCCCGGGCTTCGAAGCGGTAAGCGCGCAACGCGCCGCACTGGCCTTCCAGCGTGCAGTGGAAGGCATCCAGAGCGGCGAGACGATCACGGCCTGGTAAGAAAAAGGGGACGGAGGGGATTAAGTCGTTTTCGTCCGCCGGGCATGGCCCGGCGCTACCGGGAGCGCGTCCCCTTTTTCATTCCCAGCGCATCGGGCCATCGCCGCGTTCGCCGAGAACGTCGCCAGGGTTGGCCAGGCGGCAATGCTGCAGTGACAGGCAGCCACAGCCGATGCAGCCGGTCAGTTCATCGCGCAGCAGCTGCAGCATGTGGATGCGCTCTTCCAGCTCGGTGCGCCAGCGCGCGGACAGCTTGGCCCAGTCAGCCTTGGTCGGTGCACGGCCTTCAGGCAGGCTCTCGAAGGCGCGGCCGACCGCTTCCAGGGGCATGCCCACCCGCTGCGCAACGCGGATCACTGCCAGCCGGCGCAGCACGTCGCGGCTGTAACGGCGTTGGTTGCCCGAGGTGCGCAGGCTGCTGATCAGCCCCTTGCGCTCGTAGAAATGCAGTGCGGAAACGGCCACGCCACTGCGCTGGGAGACCTCGCCAACGCTGAGTTCCTGGGATGCCATTGCTTGACCTCAACTATAGTTGAGGTGGCATGCTGCTATCTTCGCCGCCCGTTGACAAGCGCGGCCCGCACCTGACAGGTATGACCCCGACCCTCTCTCCCGCCGACACCCGCCTGCCGGCTGACACATCGATCCTGTCCGCGCGCTACCGCGCCACCACCCTCGGCATGGTCGCGCTGGTCGCGCTGCACGCCTTCGAAGCATTGGCCGTCGCGGCCGCGATGCCCACGGTGGCCGAAGCACTCAGCGGCCTGCGCCTGTATGCGCTGGCCTTCGGTGGCACCCTGGCCACCAGCGTGATCGGCATGACCCTGGCCGGACGCTGGGCCGACCGCCAGGGCCCGGCACGGCCGCTGTGGTACGGCCTGGCCTGCTTCGTGCTGGGCCTGCTGCTGGCCGGCTTCGCCGTGCGCATGGGCATGCTGGTGGCCGGGCGCCTGCTGCAGGGCCTGGGTGCGGGCGCGATTTCGGTCTCGCTGTACGTGATGGTCGGCCGCAGCTACCCCGAGCACCTGCGGCCGAAGGTGTTCGCGGCATTCTCGGCGGGCTGGGTGGTGCCCTCGATGGTCGGCCCGGCGCTGAGCGGCCTGATCGTCCAGCATCTCGGCTGGCGCTGGGTGTTCCTGGCGGTGCCGCTGCTGGCAGTCCCTGCTGCCCTGTTGCTGCGGCCTGCGCTGGCGCGCATGCAGGCCTCCGCCGACAGCAACGACGACGAGGGGCGCGGCAACGTCGTACGTTGGGCCAGTGGTGCATCGCTGGCGGCGCTGCTGCTGTACTTCGGCGGCCAGCAGCACGGTCCGACCGCCCTGCTCTGCATCGGCGTGGCGATGCTGGCGCTGCTGCTATGCGTGCATCGACTGCTGCCGGCCGGAACGCTGATCCTGCGCAGGGGCCTGCCCAGCGTGATCGCACTGCGCGGCATCGCCGCTGCCGCATTCTTCGCCTGCGAAGCCTACCTGCCGCTGCTGCTGCAGCGCGAACGCGGACTCCCGCCCAGCTGGGCCGGCGCGGTGCTCAGCCTCGGCGCACTCGGTTGGTTCGCCGGCTCCTGGCTGCAGGGTCACCAGCAGCGCGGCTGGTCACGCCAGCAACTGCTGCGCGTCGGCACGGCGATGATGACGGTCGGCATCGCCGCAACGCTTGCGGTGTTGTTCAATGCAGTGCCATTGCCGGTGGCCCTGGTGGGCTGGACGGTCACCGGTTTCGGCATGGGCATGATCTACGCCAGCCTCTCGGTACTCACGCTTTCGCTGTCAGCAGCGCATGAGCAGGGTGCCAACACGTCGGCCCTGCAGCTGAGCGAGGCCCTGTCGGTGACCACCGCGCTGGCGGTCTCCGGTGCGTTGTTCGCGCTGTTCGTGGAAAGCGCGCCGCACACCGGCTACCTGCTGTGCCTGGCGATCACCTTCGGCCTGGCGGTGCTGGCTGCGGTGATCGCGCGGCGGGTGTAGCGCCGTCGGGTTTCGGCAGTGCCGGTCGCTGGCCGGCACCATCACGGGATTCCCGCGTGCGCGGAGAGTGCCGGCCAGCGGCTGGCACTACCGGGTCCCCGTCCCCACGTCATCGATATCCCGGTGCAGGATGCGCCGCACTTCCAGCACCGCTTGCGGGGTCTCCTGCACGCTGTGGCCGGAAATGATCACCTTCTCCGACTGTGCACCCGGCAGGTGCGCACTCCAGTACGGCACCAGTCCGTCATCGGACTTGTCCACCGGCAGCTCCGGCTTGCGCTGGGCGATGATCGAGTGGTACTTCAGTCCCGCTTCGATCGGCAGCTGCGCTGCGGCCTTGACGAACGGATCGCTGGCCTTGAGGTTGTCGATGCTGTTGGGAATCTTCGGCTTGGCCGTGCCATCGACCTGCTGCTCGGCCTGCGCCAGCGCCATGAACACGTCCTCGAACTTGCCGAGGATGGTCAGTGGCAGGCGCACCAGCCGGCCCAGCAGGCGCCCGACCTTGTTGCCGGCAATATCGGTGCCCTGGTGCGGCGCAGCGATGAAGATTGCGCGCTCCACGTTCGGCTGTGCCTTGAAATGCAGCAACGGCCCCAGCTTGTTCTGCACGCGCTTCAGACGCTCGCCCTTCAGGTCATAGTTGGCCAGCAGGTCGTTCCACAGCACGTCACCGGAATCGCTCACCAGCAGCCGCGCGAGCACGCCGCCCATGCTGTGGCCGATGTAGACCATGTCCTTCGATGCACGCGTGCTGCCATTGGGATCGAAGTGCTTCAGCGTGTCGTTGAACGCGTTGGCGATCTCGTAGCGGTTCAGCGCGATCGGTGCGTTGGTCGGGTAATAGACCTGCCACACCTGGAACTGCTGGCGCAGCTCCGGGTCGCCCATGATCTCGTTAGCCAGGTTCACCCAGGCTTCCGGGCTGCTGGCCAGGCCGTGCAGCATGAAGATGATGCGGCGGTTCGGGTCCCACGGCTGCATCAGGTAGATGTGTGGCTCGCCGATGCCCTCGCTCATGCCGAACAGGGTGCGCAGTGACTGCCGGGCGAAGCCGCTCTGGGCAAGCCACAGGCCGTAAGCCGCGGTGAAATTGCCGGCCAGCGGCACCTGCTCGCCGTGCAGGGTGATGCGCTCGGTGGCTTCCGGCGAATAGGCATCCAGTTCAACCCGGCGCGTCCGCATCACATCGTCCAGGCTGCTGCCTTCGAAGCGCAGCAACGCAGTGACGTTGATCGAGGACATCTCGCTGAACTCAGGCACCGAATCGTCATGCCGGTGGCGACGGCCACGGCGCTCGTGACCGCCTTCATCCGCTGCCGTTTCGGCCTTCGGGCCATCCGCTGCGACTACGGGTGCGACCAGCTTCGGCGGGTCCATCACCATCACCAGCTCGGCACCGAAGCCATCACGGCGATAAGTACTGCGCAGCCCGACGAAGCTGACCGTGCCGGCCGGCACCAGCTGCGCGGGAATGCTTTTCAGGTTCAGCTGCTGGTAGTTGGAGGCCAGCGACCAGCTGCCAACCGAGATCGGCTTCGTGTAGTCCTCGCCCGCCAACGCAGCGGCGCGCGCACGCACGAACAGCACCACCGCTGCCTTCTCGGCGGCGTAGTTGTAGTAGTCGCGCACCTGTGTCTGCCGGTCCTCGAAGGCACGGTCGGACGGCGAGCGGCCGCTGTAGAACAGGTAGGCATAGGCGTAGCGCGCGGCTTCCAGCCAGGCGTCCAGCGCTGCGTCGCTCATCGGCGGATCACCGGCTGCGGTCTTCTTCGGCGTCAGCGCCAGCGCGGCCTTCACCCACAGTTCGGACAGCGCCGACAGCCGCTGCTCGACATTGAGATCGTCGGTCATCAGCAGCGTGCTGCGGCAGACCAGGAAGTCCTTCTCGCACTGCGATTCGTCCAGGCCTGCCGCGCTGAGCGTCTCGCGCGCGGCGGGGCTGAGCTTGCCGGTATTGAGCACGTCGGCACGCTTGTTGACCAGCGAATCGCTGGATTTGACCTGCTTGACGGTGACCATCGCACAACCGCTGCTGCCCAGCAGCAGGAAGGCGGCGAACAACACCGGCAGCGCACGCTGCCAGCGGATCAGGAGGAGTCGAGTCATTACTGCGGGTCCTGCTCGGTGCCAGGTACGCCCTGGCGGATCACGGTGGAGAAGTGTTCGCCGCTGCCCAGGTCCAACGCGCGCTGGGTGATGCGGCCCTTGTCGTGCAGCTCGGCGTACGGCACACCCGGGGTCAACGCACCCACCTCCTGTGCGTACTCGGCCAGGTAGCCGGACAGCAGCAGGCGGTAGTCCAGCGGCAGGCGCGGCGCGATGTGGCGGGCCAGGTCGAAGACGATGGTGGTGCAGTTGCTGGTGAGCGTGTTGTAGAAGCCCGGCTTCGCATCCAGTTCGCGTGCCTGTGCGACGTACGCGGCAAACAGCTCCTTCAACTGCGCACGGTCCATGCCATGCAGGCGGTACAGGTAGACATCCTCACCGCGCGCATTGGTGCGGGTGCGGATGATGTCGGTCTCCTCCGCGGCCACCAGGGTCATCTCGAACTTGCGGAAGAAGCCGCCCAGTGCCGAGAACGATTCGCCGCGCTCCTTGCGGATCTCCAGCGAGAACACCACGTGGCGCCCATCCTCGAAGCCAAACGAGATGAGGGTGTGGGCGATCGCCGGGCCCATCCAGTACGACAGCACCAGGTCGGCCGAGCGCAGCTGGTCCAGGTCGTACGCGCGGCGCACCCAGTGCGCGTCGTAGTCGGTCTCGCTGCGCCAGGTGAAATCACGCACGTTGTCGAACACCACGTGGCGCCCGTCGAAGGACACCACATGCAGGCGCTGGGCCACGTCGTCGGCCCATACGCGGTCCTGGCGCGGGGTCAGCAGCAGCCACCAGAGGCCAGCCAGCGCCAGCGAAGCGCCGAACGCCAGGCCCAGGCGACGGCTGCTGCGGCCACGCGCGACCCGCCACGAGGCCCACAGCGCAGCCAGCAGCCACAGCACGGCAACGCCGTTCGCCAGCCAGCCCGGCCCGGGCATCTGGTAAGCCAGCAGCCCGGTCACCCACAACGCTGCCAGCGCCATGGCACTTCCTGTCATCCAACGTCCTGCGGCTCTCACTGGCATCCTGTCGCGGTCCCGAAGCCGCATAGTTAGCCACAAGCGGGTTCACCGTGGCATCTACGGCCCGTTCAGGCACGCCGGCGCACCGTCTGCGGCGGCCCCGCGGCCAGATGAATCACACAGGAGCAACGATGGGCATCACTTCCGTGGCCGGCGTTCCGGTCCAACCCCGGCACCGCGCAACCTGCCACTGCGGCACGGTCGAGCTGCTGCTGGACCTGCCGGACGGGATCGTCGATCCCCGCCGCTGCGACTGCTCGATGTGCCGGCGCCGTGGCGCCATCGCCGCCAGCGTCCCCCGCCACGGCCTGCAGGTGGTGCGCGGGCAGCATCACCTGCAGAAGTACCAGTTCAACACCCATGTGGCCGAGCACTACTTCTGCGGCGTGTGCGGCATCTACACCCATCACCGGCGCCGCTCCAACCCGGACGAGTACGGCTACAACGTGGCCTGCCTGGAAGGCATTGATCCGTTTGCGCTGGGGGTCATTCCGGTCAGCGACGGGATCAATCACCCGTCAGACCGCAGCGACTAGTGGCGCGTGCGCCGCGGCGGCGTGGCGATCTTCTGCCAGGGCGCCATGCCGCTGCGCCCCGCCCGCGCGGGTCGTTTCAGCCAGGGCCGGCGTGGCGGCGCCTGCGGCGCATCCGCGACCGGGGGAGGAAGCGGTCGACGGCTGGGCCAGAGATGGTCGAGCAGCCACATGGCGGGTCTCCGTGGGGGACGGGGACGATCAACATTAGACCTGGATGGGCATGGGTGGCGTGAGCGGAAGACGACAACGGGATGACGGCGGAGGGGGCGATGAGCCTGCTACGCCGTATGCTCGGCCAACGTGCCTTTGCGTTTCCGCAGCAACAGGTGCAACAACACAGCACACACAGCCGTCAGCAGTGCCAGTACACGCAGCAGTGTTGCCAGCGCCTTGGCGCTGACCTGCTGCAGCTGCTCACCGCTCATCGCCGGCAGCAGTGCCGCCGCCTGGTCTTGGGACCCGCTCGCCAGATAGGCACCGGCGCGTGCCAACGACGAGGGCGATGCCCCATGCAGCTGCTGGTCGGCCAGCATCGCCAGCAGCGCCGTCACTGCGGCCAGGGCGATGCCTTCGCCCGCTACCCGCACGGTTCCGAAGATGCCGGCGGCCATGCCCGCACGCTGTACCGGCACCACGCTCACCGACAGCCCATCCATCAGGCCCCATGGCAAGGCCGTCCCTGCACCGACCAGCATCAGCAACGGCACCCACTGCAAGGGCGACGGCTGCGATGCGTGGCGCGACAACAGGTACAGGCCAGAGGCACAGACCAGCAGTCCCAGCGTGCACAGCCGCGCACTTCCAACGCGCTCCGCCCAGCGCGCAGCCAGCATCGGCAGCACCAGCATCGGCGCGGACAGCGCCAGCATCTGCAGTCCCACCAGCGTCGTGCTCTGGCCATGCACGCCCAGCAGTTGCAGAGGCAACACGACCAGCAGCACCACGTAGCCCAGGCAGGTCGCCACCGGCAGCAGCTGGACGCCGAGAAACGCCGGTTGCCAGAACAGTGAGAGGTCCAGCAACGGGGAAGGATGCAGCCGTTCGGTACAGACGAACGCGCCGCCCAACAGCAGCGTCGCCAACAGCGCCAGCTGCACGCGACCGGCGTGCAGGCCGTACTCGCCCAGCCACAGCAGGGCCAGGGTCAATGCCGCCAGCATCAGGCTGAAGCCCAGCATGCCGGCGATGTCCAGCCGTCCGCGCTCGCCCCGGCTTTCGGGCAACGCGCGCGCGGCCAGTGCGAACGCCGCCAACGTCAGCACACCGCCCGCAGCGAACACGCTGCGCCAGCCCAGCGCCTGCAGCAGCAGGCCCGCGAGCAGCGGCCCCAGCGCCAGGCCCGCACCGAATGTCGTGCCCAGCAGGGCGAAGACACGGGCACGCCTCGGTCCCTGCCAGCCCTGCGCCAGCGCAGCGGTGCCCGAGGCCAGCGCTGCGGCAGCGGCAACGCCCTGCAGAGCGCGCGCCAGATCCAGCCACAGCAGCGTAGGCGACAGGCATACAGCGGCCGTCGCGACGGTGAAGCCGGCCGTGCCCAGCAGGAACATCCGCCGTCGGCCATGGCGATCAGCCAAGCCACCGGCAGCGAGCAGCAGGCTGCCGAAGGTGAGCATGAAGGCGTTGGTCACCCAGGCCAGCGCAGTGGGCGATGCCACTGAGGAGCGGGACAGCACCGGCACCGCGACGGCGCCGGCGGTGAAGGACAACGGCAGCGCCAGCGCGGCCAGGCAAACCGCAAGCAGCGTCCAGCGTTGCGGCGTCTGGGCAGGTACAGGGAGCATCGAAACCGGGGCCATGCGGGCCTCCATCCATCAGGGGCATTGATGATGGGCGGGCCGTTATTCCTGAAAAACAGGCTCTATGGACGTTGATTGCGGCCATATGTTCCGCAATCATGTCGGTCATGGACTCCATCTCTGCCCTGCTCGCCTTCGTCCGAACCGCAGAGGCCGGCAGCATCGTCGGCGCTGCCCGCGTACTCGGCCTGTCCGCCTCGGCGGTAGGCAAGCGCATCGCCCGCCTTGAACAGAACCTGGGCACCCGTTTGTTCCAGCGCACCACCCGCCGCGTGCACCTCACCGACGAAGGCGAACTGCTGCTGCAGCGCTGCCGCCGCGCACTGGATGAACTTTCCGAAGCGCAGGCGGACCTGGCGCAACGACAGCACGCTCCCAGTGGGCTGCTGCGCATCGGCCTGCCCACCATCGGCTACCGCTTCCTGCTCCCGGTGTTGCCCGGATTCCAGCGACGCTACCCCCAGGTGCAGCTGGAACTGGAGTTCAATGACCGCATCGTCGACGTGGTCAGCGAAGGGCTGGACGCGGTGATACGCAGCGGCGAACTGGCCGATTCCAGCCTGACCGCACGGCGACTGGGCGGCTTTCGTTTCATCCTCTGTGCGGCACCGGGGTATCTGAAGGCGCACGGCATTCCCGGCGATGTAGGCGACCTGCGCCTGCACACCGCGCTGCGCTTCCGTTACCCCACCACCGGAAAGCTGCATCCGTGGCAGCTGCCGGGCATCGAAGGCGACGCCGGGGCGCGCCTTTCCACGGCGATGACCTGCAACAACATGGAAGCCGTGCTGGCCGCTGCGATCGGTTGCATGGGCCTGGCCTGGATGCCTGACTTCCTCGCCGCCGACGCGCTGGCCGACGGCCGCCTGCAACGGGTGCTGCCTGCGCTGCCCACGCACCAGGGGCAGTTCTCGCTGCTATGGGCCGGTGGGCGCCATCCCAGTGCACGCCTGCGGGTGTTCATCGACTATGCCGTCACGAACCTGTTCCAGGACGCCTCATAAAAAGGGGACGGAGGGGATTAAGTCGTAATCGGCCCTACTGTGCCCGAAACGACCTAATCCCCTCCGTCGCCTTTTTCCCTGGGCGCTGGCGCTGCGTTGAGCTGGTAATGCGCGACCAGCGCATCCACCACCGCGCGCACGCCCGGCAACTGTCCACGACGATGCGGCAGCAGCACGCTGGTGGTCACTTCGCCGGCATGCCACGCCGGCAGGACCTGCTGCAGGCGGCCGGCCGCAATCGCTGTGGCACACAGGCTGTGCGGCAACACCGTGATGCCAAGGCCCGCTTCGGCCGCCGCGATCAGCAGCTGCGATTCATTGCCGACCAGCGCAACCTGCGGTTCCACCTGCACGGTGCGGGCGTCGGTGCCGTGCAGTGTCCAGCGCGTTGCGTGGCGCGCCGTCAGCAGGCCGGCATGCGCGCGTAGCTGCTCGGGCGTATCCACTGCTGGCGCGGCTGCCAGATAGCCAGGCGACGCCACCAGCACGATGCGTTCTCTACTCAGCGAGCGCTGCACCAGACCGGAATCCGGCAGCGGACCGAAGTGGCTGCGCAAGGCAATGTCGATGCCTTCCTGCGCCAGGTCGACGAAACGATCACTCACTTCAACTTCGATGCGCAGCCGCGGATAGCGGCGGGCCAACGCGGGCAGGCACGCGGCGAGCTCGCCCTGCACCACCGGAATCGAAGCGCTGATGCGCACGGTGCCACTCGGTTCGGCCTGGCGGTCACGGACAATGGCCTCGGCGGACTCCACCTCGGACAACGCCGCGCGTGCGCGATCGAAGAACGCCTGGCCGACTTCGGTCAGCGCGAAGCGCCGCGAACTGCGTTGCAGCAGCCGTACCCCGAGGTGTTCTTCCAGCAGCGCCACGCGCTTGCTCAACGTCGAGCGCGGCAGGCCCAGATGGCGTCCGCCTGCTGCAAAACCGCCCTGCTCCACTGCGGCCACGAACAGGGCCAGATCGTTGAGGTTGAGCATGCACAACGTCCACAGGTATGGACTTCAGGATGCCATTCGAACCGCTTCCGGGGCAATGTCCACGCAGGCACGCTTTCCTCACCCGCCGCATCGCGGCTTGAACCGGAAACCTGCCATGACCCCGATTCTCTTCTACGGCGTGCCCTCGGGCTGCTCGTTCGGCTCCATCGTTGCGCTGGAGTGGCTGCGCCAGCCGTATCACCTGTGCCGCATCGACATGCCCGGCCAGGTGCAGGGCGAGGACTACCGCCGCCTCAATCCACTGGGCGAAACCCCGACGCTGCGAACCGCGCAGGGCGAGCTGCTCAGCGAGAGCCTGGCCATCCTCAACCACCTGGCCGCCAAGGGCATCGCACAGGGGCTGGGCTTCGCACAGGGCACCTCCAGCTTCGATCGCCTCAACCATCGGCTGGCCTATCTCAACACCAGCTTCTTCGGTGCCTACGCCCCGCTCTGGCACGCGCTGGAACACGCCGAGGGCGATGACGGCAAGGCGCTGCGTGCCTATGGCACCACCAAGGTGCGCCAGGCCCACCAGGCGCTGGAGCAGATGCTCAGCACAGGCCCGTGGCTGCTGGGCGAGCAGCGCAGCTTCGCCGACGCCTACTTCGCCGGCATCGGCCGCTGGAACGATTACCACCAGGTGGTCGACCGCCGCGAGTTCCCCAGGGTGCAGCAGCTGTTCGAGCGCCTGCAGGACGACGCCGGCGTGCAGTTCGCCCACGCCATCGAAGCACAGCGGCCGGCTACCAGCAGCGGTGGCTTCCTCGGCGAGGTGCGGCTGGAAGACGTGCTTGAGGCCGCGGCGGCCTGAGTCCTGCCCTGCCTGTGCGGCAGCGGCGCGCAATGCCTCTTGCGCGCCGCGCTACAGTGGTATGTCCCCTGCTGCAGGAATCCGCGCATGTCCTCGTTCTCCGACCCGCAGGCCGTTGCCCGCTATGCCGAGGGCCCGCTGCGCCAGGTGCCGGGCTTCCTCGCGCTGCAGCAGATGAGTCGCCTGCTGCTGGCCGAACACGTTCCCGCGCAGGGCCGCGTGCTGGTGCTGGGCGCCGGTGGCGGGCTGGAGCTGAAGGCTTTTGCCGAGGCGCAGCCGGGCTGGCAGCTGCTGGGCGTGGACCCGGCCGCACCGATGCTGGCCCTGGCCGAGCAGACACTGGGCCCGCTGATGTCGCGCGTGCAGTTGCTGGAAGGCTACATCGACGATGCCCCCGACGTGCGCTTCGAAGGTGCCAGCTGCCTGCTGACCCTGCACTTCCTCGACGCCGCGCAGCGCCTGCACACGCTGCGCGAGCTGCACAGGCGCCTGCAGCCCGGCGCGCCGCTGGTGGTGGCCCACCACAGCGTGCCGCAGGATCCGGACGGCAAGCTGCGCTGGTTGCAGCGCTACACCGCGTTCGCCGAAGCCTCGGGTGTTGCCCACGCCGATGCACAGCGCGCGATCGACGCCATTGCCGAGCGACTGCCACTGCTGGCGCCCGAACAGGAAGTGGCGCTGCTGCAGGAGGCCGGCTTCGACGGCGTGGAGCTGTTCTATGCGGGCTTCAGCTTCAAGGGCTGGGTGGCGTACGCCGGCTGATGCCTACGGCACCACCGTGATGCCGATGCGCTGCATCAACAGCGCGACCTGCTGGACATCCAGCGTGGCGCCACGCAGATTGGTGCTGCGCAGGTCCAGCTCACCCAGCTCCGAGTGGGTCAGGTCGCAGTCGGTGAAGTTGGCGCTGTTCCAGTCGATGCCCTCGAACTGGCCACCGGACAGGTCCGAGCCAGCGAAGCTGGCGCCGCTCACGTTTGCACCGTCCCAGCGGTTCTCCCACAGTTCGCACTTCTCCAGCGTGACCCGCGAGAAATTGGCATAGCGCAGGTTCGACTTCTTGATGAAGGCGCTGCAGAACCCGCTGCGCGGGGTGATCTGGTTCATGAAGCTGGCGTTGCTGAAATCCGCACCCTGCGCGCGGCACTCGCTGATCTCCAGGCCCAGCGCCTTGATGAAGTTGAAGTGGCACATGCTGATGTCGCAGCTGCGGAAGCTGGCCTCCTTCAATGTGGCGCCATTGAAGCGGCAGCCGGCGCGGCTGCCGGCATCGTAGAAACTGCAGTTGATGAACTCGGTGCCGGTCAGGTCCACGCCTGAAAAATCGCACTCGTGGAACTGCTGGTCGACCACCTTCTGGCCGGTGTACTGGTCCGCGCCGATGCGCAGCTTGCGGTGAACGGTGGGGGACATCGTGGATTCCTTGCCAAACGCCACGCCATGATGCCGGGCCGCGGGGGCGATCCACAGACACGGCCGCGGCCAGATTCACCGGCAGTCCAGTTGACCTGTGTCCACACGGGTCAAATGCACGTTGTTGCACGTTGTTGCACGTTGATGCACGAAGATGCAGACCTGCAGCATGAGCTCCGATCCCAGCCCCCTCCCCGCCCAGCGCACCCGGCAGATCCTGGAGGAACTGCGCCAGCAGGGCCGCGTGGTCGCCGCCGAGCTGGCGCGCCGCTATGCCGTCTCCGAAGATTCGATCCGCCGCGACCTGCGCGAACTGGCCGCACAGGGCCTGTGCCAGCGTGTCTACGGCGGCGCCGTGCTGCCACCGCCCAAGGAACGCCCGCTGCGCGAGCGGCTGACCCGCGACCGCGGCGACAAGGCCGAGCTGGCCGCCCGCGTCTGCGCATTGCTGCAACCCGGCCAGGTCGTACTGCTCGATGCCGGTTCAACCAACCTGGTGATCGCACAGCAGTTGCCGGCCGCCCTCGGCCTGACGGTGATCACCAATGCGCCACAGATCGCCACCGCCGCCAGCCTGCTCGATGGCACCTCGGTGCAGCTGATCGGCGGCCGCCTGGCCAGCGGTGGCGGCGCGGTCGGTGCCGAAGCACTGGCCCAGGTGCAGCGCCTGCGTGCCGATGTGTACCTGCCCGGCCCCTGCGCGGTGGACGGCGACACCGGCGTGTGGGCAATGGATGCGGAAGAAGCCACGCTGAAGCGCGCGATGGTCGCGTGCAGCAGCCGCATGATCATCGCCGCCACTACTGAAAAGCTCGGTGCCCGCGGCCACTGGCAGATCGCCAGCCTGGACGAGATCGACGACCTGGTGCTGACCACCACCGCACCGCCCGCATTGGCGGCACGCTTCCGCGCCGCCGGCATCGCGGTGCACCCCACTCCCCCCTGACCGTACCGCTCATGTCCCTTGCCAACCGCGCGCGTGCCGAACAGCACGCGACCCGCGCTGCGTTCTTCATTCCCGGCTTCGCCACCGCGCTGTGGGCCACGCTGGTGCCGTTCGCCAAGGCACGCACCGGGATCAACGACGCCACGCTGGGGCTGGTGCTGCTCTGCCTCGGTGCCGGTTCGCTGCTGGCGATGCCGTTGTCCGGTGTGCTGACCGCGCGCCTCGGTTGCCGCCGGGTGATGATGGCCAGCAGTCTGCTGATCTGCCTGACCGTGCCCAGCCTGGCCCTGGCCGCCTCGGCCTGGACACTCGGGCTGGTTCTGTTCGTGTTCGGCGCCGCCGTGGGCGCGATGGACTGCACGATGAACGTACAGGCCGTCATCGTCGAGCGCGACGCACGGCGCGTGATGATGTCCGGCTTCCATGCGTTCTTCAGCATCGGCGGCTTCCTCGGCGCGGCCACCATGACCGTGCTGCTGTCTGCTCACCTGCCTCCCTTGGCGTCCGTGCTGATCGGCGTTGGCGCCATGCTGCTGGTGATGCTGCTGTCGGCGTCGTACTGGCACAGCGAACGGATGCCGCACGACACACCGATGCTGGCCCTGCCACACGGCATCGTGCTGTTCATCGGCGTGCTGGCGTTCGTCGCGTTCCTCGGCGAAGGTGCGATGCTCGACTGGAGCGCGGTGTTTCTCAGCGACGTGCGCCGCGTCGATGGAAGTCTTGCCGGCATCGGCTATGTGACCTTCACCCTGACCATGACCGTCGCGCGCCTGTTCGGCGATGCACTGGTGGCACGCGTGGGCCGCCAGCGCGCGATCGTGTTCGGCGCGTTGCTTGCCGCCGCGGGCGTGCTGGTGCTGACCCTGGTCACGCCGTGGCAGGCATCACTGCTCGGCTATGTGCTGGTCGGCCTCGGCTGCGCCAACATCGCACCCGCACTGTTCTCGCTGGCCGGCCACCAGACCCGCATGCCCGGCGCGCTGGCCATCACTGCCGTGTCCACGCTCGGCTTTGCCGGCATCCTTGCCGGACCGGCGCTGATCGGCTTTGCTGCCAACCACTTCGGCCTGATCGCCGCGTTCATCTGCGTGGCCACGGCCTTGTTGCTGGTGGCGATGTCCACGCGTTGGCTGCGGGTGTAGCGCGGCGCATCAACTCCGCCTGCGGCGCAGCTTCATCCGCACGCGCCGGTAGCCGATCACCGTCGCCGTGGCACACAGCGCGGTGCCGGCAGCGCTCAGCAGCAGCAACACCGCCAGCCGGGCACCTTCCTGGCGCAGCATCGCTGGCAGATCCCAGCTGTGCAGGTAGTAGAACAGCCAGCGCCCCACCCGCTCGCGATGCCCCATCGTCAGCAACGGATCGCCCGTAGCCAGATCGAGATAGACGCGCGTCGCCTCGGCATCACCGAAGTCCACCACGGCCACCGGGAAGCGGCGCACTGCTGCGCCGTTCATGGCTTCCGGTGCACGCGGATAGAAGTAGGCATCCGCTGTCTGCTGCACCACGAAGCCCTGCATGGGCGCAGCGGACAGCGCCCGCGCCTTCTGCTGCAGCCACGCGGCCGGCAGCAAGTGCGCAACCTGCAGATGCTCGTCGCTGCCGGACACGATGCGGGTCTCGCCCTGCCCGTCCAGCAGCACCGCAAACAGCTCACCACCGATGCGCCGCCACTGGATCTCAACTGGCCGGAAGCACTCAGCATCGGCCACCGCCAGAAGCTTCGCCGGATCGCCCAACGCGCCATCCACCGCCACCGCGCCGCCACGATAGCGTCCACCGTCGATCGCAGCATACGTGCTGCTGAAGACGCCCAATGGATTCATCGACATCAGCCCGCTGAAAATCCAGGTGAACACGAAGGCCGCGGCACACAATCCGATCAGATGGTGCCAGCGCATCCACGGCTCGACGTACGGTGTCTTCGCACCGGAACGATAGTGCCCACGGAAACGCCAGCGCCACACACCCACCACGACGCCGCTGACCGCCGCCAGCGTGCACAGTGCGGACAGCACGATCACCACCCACGTCCACACCGGGTCGACCGACTGCATGCGCAGGAAGTACAGCCAGTGCAGCCAGGCGCCCACATAGTTCCAGCGCTGCTGCATATGCGGCGCGTACAGCACGACTTCACCGGTACGCGAGGACACATACAGGTCGCCCGGCTGCGCACCGCCCACCTCGACGCGATACAGCGGCCGATGCGCATCCAGTGCACGCGAATGCGTCCAACGATCCTCATTCACGCGCATCGCACCCACAAAGGCCGGGCCTCCGGCGAACTGTGCGACGGATGCTTCGGCGCGCTGTGCCGACACCGGCAGCAGGGCCTGGCCGGTCACGGCAGACCAGGCGCCCACGTTGCTGCCACTTCGCACCACATACGCCGGCTCGCCGCGTAGCGTGGTCAATGCCACAGCCTCCGGCTCGGCCTGCACGGCGGCAGGCAGTACCGACAGCCCCTGCAGGTCGCGGGCCTCACCCAGCACCGGCAACGCCGCCAGCCGCTCGCCGGGCGTCAGCTTCGGGTAGCCAATGAACAGCATCACCATGCCGCTGACGAACCACAGCAGCATCAGCAGGCATCCGCCGATGCCCAGCCAGCGATGCACCAGGTAGGTCCAGCGCTTGGCGGTGGAACGCATCGTCATCGCCAGCGCCCTCAGAAGCGATGGTCGACGGTGAATTCGACGCGCCGGTCCGCCCCCAGCAGCCACTGGGTGCTGGTGTAGTACGCGGTGGCGTAGTACGCCTTGTCGAACACGTTGAACAACCGCGCGGACAGCCGCGTGCGCGGTGCCGCCTGCCAGGTCAGTGCCAGATCGGTGGTGCTGTAGCCGGGCAGCTCCAGTGTATTGGCGTTGTCAGCGTAGCGCTTGCCGACGTAGCGAACGCCACCCGCCGCATTCCAGTCCGGTGCGAACTGCCAGCCCAGCCACACACTGGCCAGGCGCTCGGCTACGTTCGGCGGCACGTTGCCATCACGCGATACCAGCACCGCCGGCGAACCCGTGGTTTCCAGGAAGTCCTCGAATTCGGCCGTCAGCACCGTCGCGTTGGCATCCAGCGTCCAGTGCGGCGCGACATTCCAGGTCAACGACGCTTCAATACCGCGCGAGGTCTGCGCGCCCACCTGCACGCGGCGATCCGGCACCAGCGGATCGCGGCTGAGCAGCCCGGTCTTGCGGATGCGGTACGCCGCCAGCGTCCACTCGCCACCGTCGAAGGCCTGCTTCAGGCCCACCTCGATCTGCCGGCCCTTGGCCAGGTCGAAGGCACCGTTGGCCGGGCTGATCATCAACAGGCCACTGACCGGGTCCGCCGCCTGCGAGTACTGCGCATACAGGCTCAGCGTCGGCTGCAGCGCAAATACCGTGCCTGCACGCCAGCCGGTGCTGTTGTAGGTCTTCGAGAACGCCTTCTGGCCACTGATCAGATCGGTGCGATCGATGCGCGCGCGGTCGTGGCGCAGCCCACCCAGCACCGACCAGCGATCGCTCAGCGCCAACCGGTCCTCCACGAACAGCGCGTACTGCTCGGCCCGGTTGCGGTAGCGCGGCAGGTTCGGCGCATCGCTGGCGAACTGCCCCGGCACCGGATGGAACGGATCGACCGGGCCGGAGCTGCCGGTGTAGGTGTTGTTGGTGTGCTTGAAGTGCGCGCGGTTGGCATCCAGGCCCACGGCAAAACTGTTCTGCAGGTCACCCACGCTGCCCTGCACGCGCAGCGTCGAGGTCAGCCCCGTCTGGTCCTGGTTGTGGGTGATCTGGGTGTTGCCCGAGCGGTCGACCAACCCGGTTCGCGGGTTGTAGACATAGGCCTCGGCGTTGCGCCAATCGCGCTGGCTGTCGATCTGGTAGACGCGCGTGCGCCATTCCACATTCGCGGTTGGCGTCCACAGTGCATCGAGCTGGGTCCAGCGGTCGCGGAAGCGGATCTCGCTGTCGTCCACGTTGTAGTTGCGGTGGCGCAGCGCCTCCAGCTGGCGGCCCTCGACCAGCGGCGTGCCGAAGTAGCGCATCGGCTGCTGGTAGCCCTGCGCATGGGTGAGCGTCAGCTGCAGGTCCGGGCGAGCCTGCCACAGCAACGCACCGGAGAACGTCGCATCGTTGTTGCGGCCACGGTCGACCCAGCCACCGCTGTAGTTGCCACTCACATCCAGCCGGTAGGCCAGCCCGGGCGTCAGCGCGCCACCACTGCCGAAGCCCAGCCGCGCGGTGTCCTCGCTGCCCACGGTCATGCTGATCTCGTTTTCGATGGCACCGCGCGAGGGCTTCTTCGGCACGATATTGATCACGCCGCCAATCGCCCCGTCGCCATGGATGACCGAGGCCGGGCCGCGCAGCACTTCGATGCGCTCGATCGACCAGGTATCGAACGGGAAGGTGATGCCCACGCCGCCGTACTGGCGCAGCCCGTCGTACAGCCGCATCACCGAGGCACCGTCCGTGAAGCCGCGACTGGACAGCGCACTCAGGCCATTGCCCGGGTGCGGCATCGCACTGATCGCACCTGCCCGGCTGATCGCATCGTTGAGGTTGCTGTCGCCGCGCTGCTCCAGGTGCTCGCGCGAAATCACCGTCAGGCTGGCCGGTGTCTGCAGCACGCTCAGGCCCAATGCAGAGCCGGCGCTGGCGGTGGAGGACAGCTCGCCGCTGCGGGTATCGACCACCCGCACGGTATCCAGCGTGGTCGGGGGTGCCGCGTCGGCGGCAAGGGCAGAAGCGGAGTGCAGCAGCAACGCGCAAGCGACAGGCAGCGTCGCCCGGCGCAGGTACGCGGCGTTGGGGTTCGTTTTCATTTTTTCACGGCATGCAAGGCCACCCGCAATGGCAGGGCAGCAATCAGAAAGGGACAAACACGCGCGTGCGGGCGCCGGCCGTGGCCGGCAACCTCATGGAAAAACGATCAGTGCAACGCGCGTGCGGCTCAGGCGGCCATGAAAGCCGGCGGCCCACGCGCTCCCAATGTGCCGCTGATCCTTTGCGGCAACGTCTGCACCGCACCGCGCAACGCGCGGCACACCAGTGCCATCGGCGCCAACAGCAGCACTGCCGCCACCAGCAGGGCGATCAGCCGTGCAGCAATCAGGCAGTAATCGCAGTCCACGCCCATCTCATGATCGGCATGTGGATCGGCGGCCGGTTTCCTTGCGGCGTCGCCGTGCGGCATCGCCATCGCGTGATGGTCGTGGTGCCCTTCCATCGGGTGCTGCGCATGCTCTGCGTGCATTGCGTGGTCCATGGCTGCCACCGGCGCAGCGGCAACCACGTGACCATGCGCCAGCCAGCGGCTCACCAGCGGGGCGAGCAGCACCAGCAGCATGGCAAGCCAAGCCAGGGCCTGGAACCGGCGGTGGAGAGCAGAACGACGCACGCCGCCATTCTACGGGGCCACGGTCAACCTTGGACCCCGTTCAGGGTTTGCCCCCTGCGACACGGTGACGCAGGACTGTCCTCCCCCGCGCACGCCCTCCATCCAGTAGATCCACGCCATGCGTGGATGCTTTTTGCCCATCAACTCACGTACTGGGCCACACCATTACCAAACGACCAATTTTCCCGCTTCACCTCCACCAGATTGATGAACACATCCTCGCGGCGGATGCCCACCGCCGCATGCAGCCCATCGGCAATGCCCAGGTATAACGCGTTTTTCTGCTCGAGCGTGCGCCCTTCGTTCCAGGTGATCTGGATGCAGATGAAGTCGTCGGTGCGGTCCACGCCCAGGTAGCCGGGATCGTAGATCAGCGTGCCGGGCGCGTGTTCCTGGAATATCTGGAAGCGATCGTTTTCCGGCACGCCCACCGCGCGCATGGCCTGGTAGATGGTTTCGCCGACGCGTTGCAGGTAGTCGGCGGATTTACCTTTGCGAAGATCGATGCGGGCGAGCGGCATGGTGTACTCCGGGGTGGATGGGCACGGCAATGGGCTGAGACTACGCCTGCTCAGGGCGGTGGGACAGCACAGGGATGGAACCCTCTGGCTCCATGCGTGGCATGGTCCCGCCTCCGCCGCGCGGGGTGACGCGATTGCCGTGGCGGCGCCGCTCTGGAGTCGTCTCGTGCACGGTCGACAGGGGCGGCGATGTGCGCCATCAGTGATGGGCCGCACTACTCGCGGGTGCTGGACTGCACACATTGGGAAACATCTGGCCTGCCTAGGGGCAGTTGAGAACTTTCCTCACAGACCGATGTGATTGCCCGGCTTGATGATCGCTGCGCCGAGGCAAGACGCCTTGGCCGGGATTGGCGTCTCGAATAAACAAACAAGATTTAGGGGCTGCAGGAACAATCGCAGCAGAGAGAATGCACCGACTGCCTTCAATGGCGGCCGGTGCGTGGGGATCGCCAGATCCGCCAGGCATTCTTCTCCCCTGAAGCTTGTTTGCCTTGGTACGCCAACCCGCACCGTCCGCCACCTTCACTCCTGAAGGTGGCCCTACGCCAGTGAGGGTTTCGCCATGACCAACCGCACCGCCGTCCATCCCCGCCTGCACACCCTGATCGGCGACGTCGCAACCGATGTGCCGGAAGACCTCGCACGCGAGATCGAGTGCGCCCTGAACGCACAGAATTTGCCCGCGCAGCTGCCCACTTTCTTCGCCCGTCTCAATGCGATCAACCATGCTGACGGCGATGACGGACAGCCATGCATCAGCCTCACCCTCGGCGCCAGCAATCACGCTTCGTTGCGCCGCTCGCTATCTGGGCTCGGCGCATTGCTCGATCTGCTGCAGGCCGCCGATCATGCGCGCAACGAAGGCGGCCCAGACGAACAGTTGGGCGCCTTCCATATCGACGGACTGATCGTGGCCGCACGCCAGCTGGTGCGCGAGGCGCATCATTGCCTCTCCGGCGGCGACGCCTGACCGGCCCGCATATGCTCCCGCTACAATCGCGCAGGGAGCGCAGGAGACCGCGATGGACGCCGAACACCTGGAGTACTTCAAGGCCGCACTGGAAGGCCGCGCAACCGTTGGCTGGAACGTCTGGTTCGCCGCCAACCAGCACGCGCTGGCACAACAACTGAGCCGCCCGGCACTGCTGCGCTTGAAGTTCAGCACACTGGATGAAGCCGAACGCCTGCTCGCCGAAGCCGGCATCGTGCCCCGCAGCACAGTGGGCAAGCGCTACGAAATGTACTGCGCGCAGTTCTCGCCGGACGTGGTGGACGCAAACGGTCGCCCGCTACCGGCCCTCTGGCGCGCGGCGCACGGCGGCGCCATCGGCCTGCTGGCCGATGGTGGGCAGGAGGCCGGCCAGGCGAAGCTGCTCGCGGAGTCCGCCGCGTCCGTAAGATCTCAAGCCGGGCTCTTACGCCGCAACACTCTGTTTTCGTGTCTCCGAGTAATATTGATCGCCTGCGCCAATCCCTTCCTTAGACTACTGGAAGCGTCGCTCACAGTCTCGGTAGCTATGGCGCGAAATGGATCAGGTAAATGGCGAATCCGCTGACGCAAGGTCTCTCGCAACAAACGCAGTGATCGCCATTCAAGGCGAAGCTTTGCCAGCGAGTCTTCGGAGTAGCGCTTGATCAAGAGTGACAAGAGCGGCGATTGCATCACTCCGTCATGCAAAAGCAGATCGGCCAGCTCGCCGGAACCTACGAGATGAAGCCATGGCTTCCCATCCACGCTTCCAGGCGCACCGAACGAGTAGATGTTTGAATAGTCCCTATTCCGAATCTGCGCTAGCAGCACAGGCACGTCTGCCAATAGGCGCTTCTGCTCAGCCCGATCCACTAGCTCCTCAAGCAACTCAAATGCTCTCATGAACCTTGGATCTCGGCGCTTGTGGAAGCCAAGTCCAGCGTAGGAATCGGCTCCATCGAGCCACCCCACGCTGCGCTCAAGCCGATCAAAAACGACGGGGTCTGACGCGTACTGCTGAACCCAAAGATTGACCTCTTTGAACTGAGGAAATAGGCCCACGCCGAAGTCCTCCAGCGTCAATGCAATCCCGACCACGTGCAGAATTTCACCCTGAACGTACAACATCCTTTGATCTATCGACTTCAAGAGGTCCACCCGAGCCTCGTTATATCGGCTAATTGATAGCCGTCGTAGTTCCCACAGTCTTTGCCAGGGTGGCTGCGCCTGAACGCCCACTACTAGCGCATTCTGCTGGATAGCTGCATTAGCAGCTTCAACATCCAGAGTGCCAACGCGCCAAAAAGAGACAAGTCCCGACGCAGGTACAACAGATTCAAGCGCCAGTACCGATGCAAACCTTTCCTCAAGGTCCAAAATATATAGATCTCTCTCGGTTCTTTTGCTTTTGTCTTTGACTCTAATTGCGAAACATTGCTGTACGATCTCAACTTCCTCAGGCTCAAGCCTTCCCGCGCGAAGCTCTCCACCCAAAGCGATTGAGAACTTCAGCAATTCCAGCACCCCAGCCTTAGAATCGCGGAGGCGCCGATCGAGCAGTTTCAGAAGTCGCTGCGCATCAAAAACTAAACTCCGCACGCTACGGTAGTTGACGAGTTTGGACACCTCCATGACGGCAAGCAGCGCAGCGCGCTCATCCTTCACAGCCGTCTTTACAGGCCCTTCGTCTAGTTCCAAGAGCAGCGAATCCAACACAGCACCGGGATCAGAGATCACCTTAACTGTCTTTCCTATGGCCTTCTCTTTCCAACGGCCATAGACGCTATCGGCATTAATCTCTGCATCGTTTGCCAACACGATCACCTTGAGACCATCTCGCTCTACATAGCTATTGATTATCGAAAGGCACATTTCGATTGGCATACCTGCGCGCTCAAGATCATCGAAGACGAGCACGCGCCCCTTGGGATTACTAAGCCATCGCGTAATTGCTTTTGCATCTTCTTCGCGGGCCGCGTCAGCTACCGCTCCGGCTGTGGCAACCTGGACCCCTATGTTTGAGACGCGAATCGCCGCAGCCCCCAGCACTTTGCCGAGCGTAGAATTCAACACCGGATATAGTTGCGAAAGAAATTGGTCAGAGATCGCCGCAGCACTATCTGCACCGAAAAAGCTAGCGTAGAGGTGCTGGGTGGGCGAGGTAGCAGCCGGCTTGACTCTAGAGTCACTCTTCAGGAAGGGAAGGTGCCACCATTTTCGCGGAGTCGAGTTTAAAAGCGCTTCTGACGCCGCGCTCTGCTCAGCGCGCCGACGAAAATAGCCTTGTATGTAATGAGTCTTCCCCGAACCCCAGTGACCAATCAGCATCACGGCGGTGCCCGGATCAGAACTTCCGTCCAGATAAGAATCTAGGTACTCATCCAAGCTCTTCATAGCGAACCTATTCACATCCGAATTGCAGGAAAATGAGAGTGGGAGCAGCGTCTACCGGACTCGCATTGACCTATAGATCATCAATTACAATGTCGGCGTGCTCTCGAAGCGATTCCTTAATTCCATGTCGCTGAACAATCAACATGATCTGTGCGCCTTCGCGTCGAGCAAATTTCATTGCTGGCACGAAGTCACTATCGCCTGTTGCCAACACAATCATGGCAACGTGCTTCTTCAAAGTGAGACTAGCGATATCGAGTCCGATCCTCATATCCACGCCCTTCTGTTTAACAACCGGGCGGAGATCGACAGCACTAACAGATATCGCCCCTTCACCAGCATGTTTATCCAAGAAGCGCTTTTTCAGCCCCCAACCTTCCATTGAGAGTTCGCCGAAGCGCATGCTGAAGAAGGGGAGGCGCGCAACATGCGCATGCAGGCTGCGATTGCGCGACGCTGTATCACTAGAGCCGAAATCGATGGCTGAGCCATCTAAAGGGTTTACCGCCGCTCCTTCGAGGGGCTTAGAATCATAGAAATAAATTCGGTGAAGGAGCATGCCCGTCAGCTCAGGGCGATTCTTCACGCGCTCGATGAACTGCTCAATATCAGACGCCTCGATCGGATGACCAGGCTTGCCCAATTGATACTTAAGAAATCCAGCATCGAGGAGCACCGCGTAGCAGAGGGACATCCATGACCTCCGGGCAAAAAATTGGCCGCTAGACAGGTGGGGGACACGCCCCTCTTACATATCACCCGTCTAGCAGCCTTTTGGTCGCCAAGAACATATCACGAACCACGAAAGAACGGTACGTGCGATTCAGTCCTTGAGACTCTTCTTCTACCTGAGCCTTCGGCCCTAGGCAGAGATTCGGCCCTAGGCAGAGAGCAGCTCATTTGCCTGCGGGATTTTTGCATACGCACCACCACATGGCGCGCACTTATCCTGCGCTTACGAAAAAGCCGGCTCAAGGCCGGCTTCTTCATAACACCTGAAAAATCAGGGTTTTATTTGGTGGGCGGTACAGGGATCGAACCTGTGACCCTTGCCGTGTGAAGGCAATGCTCTACCGCTGAGCTAACCGCCCGGTGTGTTGCTGAGCCGCTCATTATAGGGGCTTTTCAGAGGCCGTCAACAGTTTTTCACATTCGTGTTCACGGGCGTTTCGGGGCATGCAGCCGGGCATGGCCGGACGCTACAGAAAGGCTCCGCGCGCAGCCTCACATCGTATGGGTCGGCTTGTCCGAGCCGGTCAGCCCGGCCAGCAGGGTCTCGATCTTGTGGCGCACGCCCTCGCCTTCGGCACCGTCGGCCAGCTGCACGCCGATGCCGGCGGTGCGGTTGCCCTGCGCGCCGGCCGGGGTCACCCAGATCACCTTGCCCGCCACCGGCAGGCGCTCGCTGGAATCGGGCAGGGTCAGCAGCAGGAACACCTCGTCGCCCAGGAAGTAGCGCTTGGGCGTGGGCACGAAGATGCCGCCATTCTTCACGAACGGCATGTACGCGCTGTACAGCGCGGCTTTGTCCTTCACGGCCAGGGACAGGATGCCCTGGCGGGCGTTGCTGGCACTCATCGATTTCCCCTTGCGGCAGGCCGCTCGTTCACCTTGTTCCAGGCCAGCAGCAACTCGACCACCGCAAGGTCTGCACGCACCGTGGTGCGCAGCAGGTCGCGGGTGCGGTTGGCCGCATCGAACCAGGCTGCAAGCTTGTGCAATCGCTCCGGCGTGGTCAAGGCATCGGTGCTGGCCTGGGCCAGCGCCAGGTCGGCGGCAAAGCGCAGGCGCAGCGCCGCGTTGTCGTCACCGCACCACTTCTGCGCCAGCTCCACCGCGCCGGTCTTGCCGGTGACCAGCTGTTCCAGATCTCGACCGACTTCGCGGCGCAGGCTCAGGCCGTCTTCGCGCAGCCAGTTGTCGGCCTGGCCGGGATGGCCGCGCGCGGCCTCCAGCGCTTCGCGCGCCGATGCCTCGCTATGGCCCTGCTGCTGCAGCCAGGCCAGCGCTTCGTGCTGCGGCGGCAGCTTGAACTCCAGGCGCTGGCAACGGCTGCGGATGGTCTGCGGCAGGCGTGCCGGGTCGCTGCTGATCAGCCACAGGTAGCGGCCGGGCTGCGGCTCTTCCAGGGTCTTCAGCAGCGCGTTGGCCGCCGAGCGGTTGATCGCATCGGCCGGGTCGACGATCACCACCTGCGCCACGCCGTACTGCGGGGTCAGCGCCAGCTTGTCGGTGATCTCGCGCATCTGCTCGATGACGATCTCGGTACGCAGCTTGTCGCCGCTCTTGTTCGGAATGAAGCTGACCAGCTGCAGGTCCGGGTGTGTACCCGCTGCGATCAGCTGGCGCGTGCGCGTTGCGTGGGCTGCATCGCCCTGCGCCAGCACGTGGTCGGCCAGCGCCAGCGCCACCTCATGCTTGCCCAGCCCGGCCGGGCCGCAGATCAGCAGGCCATGACCGAGGCGACCGGCGTCGAGCGCGGCCACGGTCTGGTCGAACGCGCGCTGCTGCCACGGTGAAAAGGTATTCATGCGCCCTCCCCGTCCTGCAGCCAGCGCTCGACACGCGCGACCACGTCGGCGGCCACGCGTTCCTGCACCTGGCCGGCGTCGATCAACGCAAAGCGCTGCGGGTCCTGCTGCGCACGGCTGCGGAACACTTCGCGCACGCGCTGGAAGAAATCGTCCTGCTCGCTCTCGATGCGGTCCGGCCACAGGTCGCGACCGTTGGCGCGCGCGCGGCCGACGGCCACGTCCACGTCCAGCAGCAGGGTCAGGCCCGGCAGCAGGCCGACCGCGCGGCGCTCCAGGTCGGCAATCCACTGCGGATCCAAGCCGCGGCCACCGCCCTGGTAGGCGTAGCTGGAATCAGTGAAACGATCGCTCAGCACGTAGGCGCCGCGCTGCAGCGCCGGCTGGATCACCTGGCGCACATGCTGCGCGCGCGCGGCGAATACCAGCAGCAGCTCGGCTTCGGCGCTGAGCGGTTCGGCGGCGATCTCGGCATCGGGTTTCAGCACCAGGCCGCGGATGCGCTCGGCCAGTGGCGTGCCGCCCGGTTCACGGGTCAGCACCACCTCGTGGCCGTGGCTGCGCAGGCACTCACGGATGGCATTGATGGCGGTGGTCTTGCCCGCGCCCTCGCCGCCTTCCAGGCTGACGAAACGCGGGTGGCGAAGCAGCGCGGGACTCATTGCGCCGGGGTCTCCTGGGTACGTTGCTGGCGCAGCTGTTGCAGGTAGCGCGCCACGGCGGCGTTGTGCTGGTCCAGGCTGGGCGAGAACACGTGCGCGCCGCTGCCATCGCCCACGGCGACGAAGTACAGCGCATCGCCCGCCGCGGGTTGCGCGGCCGCCATCAGCGCGTCACGGCTGGGCATGGCGATCGGGGTCGGGGTCAGGCCGGCACGGGTATAGGTGTTGTAGGGGGTGTCGGTGGTCAGGTCGCGACGGCGGATGTTGCCGTCATACGCAGCACCGAGGCCGTAGATCACGGTCGGGTCGGTCTGCAGGCGCATGCCGATCTTCAGGCGGCGCATGAACACGCCGGCGATCTGCGGGCGCTCGCTGGCCAGCGCGGTTTCCTTCTCGATGATCGAGGCCAGCGTCAGCAGTTCGTAGGGCGTGTTGATCGGCAGGTCCGGCGCGCGGCTTTCCCAGGCCTCGTCCAGCGCCTTTTCCATTGCGGCGTGGGCGCGCTTGAGCACGTCCAGATCGCTGTCGCCGCGCTGGTAGACGTAGGTCTCCGGCAGGAAGCGGCCTTCCGGGTGCTGGCCACCGAAGCCGAGGCGCTGCATCAGCGCGGCGTCATCAAGCGTGTCGGTGGTGTGCAGCAGCGGCTCGGCGCGCTTGAGCGCGGCACGCAGCTGGCGGATGTTCCAGCCCTCGACAATCGTGACCCGGTGCTGCAGCACCTTGCCGGCGCGCATGCGCAGCAGCAGCTCGCGCGGGGTCAGCTCGCCACTGAGCGCATACTCGCCCACCTTCAGTTTGCCGGCCGCATCGAGTTGGCGCGCCAGCAGCTGCCACTGGGCGTCCTGGCCCTCGTCCACGCCGGCATCGCGCAGCTTGCGCAGCACGCTGTTCATGCCATCGCCGCTGGCGATGACCACGCTCTCGGCGGTCGGGGTGATCGGGGCATCGGCGAAGCGGGTCTGCTGGTAGAAGAACCACGCGCCCGCGCCGGCCACGACGGCGGCCAGCACCACCACCAGCGTTACCACGAACAGACACCCGCGCTTGGCTCCCGCCATGGACTACCTCTGAACTCGATTCCGTCGTGCAGGATACCGTGCCGATGGATTGGGGTCATGACCGGGGTGGCGCCTGCGTGCCGACCAACGGTCGGCACCCACCACAACACTGGCACCCACCGGCACTACCCCTGCTGGCCGAGCGCGCGCAGCAGGCCGCGGGCCTTGGCCCGGGTCTCGTCCAGTTCCTTGTCCGGGTCCGAATCAACCACGATGCCGGCACCGGTGCGGAAGCTCACCTCGTGGCCATCCACTTCGGCGGTACGGATCAGGATGTTCAGGTCCAGGTCGCCATCGCGGTTCAGCCAGCCGAACGCGCCGGTGTAGGCACCGCGCGGCACCTGCTCCAGCTCGCTGATGATCTGCATGCAGCGCACCTTGGGGCAGCCGGTGATGGTGCCGCCCGGGAACGTGGCGGCGATCACCTCGCCGGGCGTGACCTCCGGGCGCAGGTGGCCGCTGACGTTGCTGACGATGTGGTGCACATGCGCGTAGCTCTCCACGGTCATCAGCTCATCGACCACCACGGTGCCGGGCAGGCAGATACGGCCCAGGTCGTTGCGCTCCAGGTCGATCAGCATCACGTGCTCGGCACGCTCCTTCGGGTGGCCGACCAGCTCCTGGATGCGCGCGGCATCATCGTCGCCCTCGAAGCGCGGACGCGTGCCGGCAATCGGACGCGTCTGCGCGTGGCCGGCATGCACCGACACCAGCCGCTCCGGCGAGGAGCTGACCACGTGGCGGCCGTGCGCGCTGAACAAGCCGGCGAACGGTGCCGGGTTGGCACGGCGCAGCTGCGCGTACAGCGCCTGCGGGCTGACCGGCGCAGCGAACTGCGCGCTCCAGCGCCGCGACAGGTTCACCTGGAACACATCGCCGGCACGCAGGTAGTCGATCACCCGGCGCACGCCGTCGGTGAAGCGCTGCGGCGCATCCTCGCCCACCGACTGCGGCGGCTGCCAGCCCTGCCCAGCCTCCGGCAGTGCCTGCGACGCCAAGGTCACCAGCGCCTCCAGCAGGGCCTGCTCACCGGCTTCGGCGATGACGAAGCTGGCGTCGTTCTGGTGGTCGTGCAGCACCGCAGCCGGGCAACGCAGCGCCAGCGCGGTGGGGCGGCCGTCCGCGCGCGCGCGCGCCGGCAGCACCGGTTCGATCTGGCTGGCCACTTCGTAGTCCAGCATCAACGCCCAGCCGCCGCGGAACGGCAGGCTGTGGCTGCCGTCGTGCGGCAGGCGTTCGTGCTGCCAGGCGCGATCCAGCGCCTGCAGGAACGTGCCGGGCTGCACGGCACCCTGCAGGTCGCGCACCTGGCCATCGGCATCCAGCCGCAGGCTCTCGCCCTGCGCGGCCAGCAGCAGGCTCCAGCGGCCCTGGGCGGTGCCCGAGGCGGTGGATTCCATCAGCAGCGGGAAGCGTGCCGGGTCGTGCTGCTGCAGGGCCAGCAGATCGATCGGGTGCGGCAGCGGGTGGATCAGCGGTGCGTGGGTCATGATGGCCAGTTCAGGGATTCAGATGCACGGAAGCCGCCTTGCGGCGGCCTCCTCGTGCGTAATGCACGTTCAGTCGAGCATGGCCCGACGCTACAACCCGGTCAGACGCGCTTGAAGATCAGCGTGCCGTTGGTGCCGCCGAAGCCGAAGCCATTGGACATCACCACGTCAACCTTGGCCTGGCGTGCTTCGTTGGGCACGTAGTCCAGGTCGCAGCCTTCGCCCGGCTGCTGCAGGTTGATGGTCGGCGGAATGACGTTGTCCTGCAGCGCCATCACCGAGAAGATCGCTTCCACGCCGCCGGCCGCGCCCAGCAGGTGGCCGGTCATCGACTTGGTGGAGCTGACCATCATCTTGTAGGCGTGGTCGCCGAAAGCGGTCTTCATCGCCATGGTCTCGCCCAGGTCACCCAGCGGCGTGGACGTGCCATGCGCGTTGAGGTAACCCACCTGTTCGGGGGTCACGCCGGCGTCCTTCATCGCCATGACCATGCAGCGCGCGGCACCTTCGCCGTTCTCGCTCGGGGCGGTCATGTGGTACGCGTCGGAGCTGGCGCCGAAGCCGGCCAGTTCGCAGTAGATCTTCGCGCCACGGGCCTTGGCGTGCTCGTACTCTTCCAGGATCAGGATGCCGGCGCCGTCGCCCAGCACGAAGCCGTCACGGTCCTTGTCCCACGGGCGCGAGGCCTGTTCCGGGGTGTCGTTGCGGGTGCTCATCGCCTTCATCGCGCAGAAGCCACCCACGGCGGTCGGCGATGAGCCACGTTCGGCACCACCCGCCACCATCACGTCGGCGTCGCCGTACTGGATCATACGCATCGCGGTGCCGATCGAATGGTTCGAGGTCGCGCACGCCGACACCGCCGAGAACGACGGCCCCTTCAGGCCGGCGATGATGCTCAGCTGGCCCGGCAGCATGTTGATGATGGTCTTGGGCACGTAGAAGGGCGAGATCTTCTTGCCCTCATGGAATTCGATGGTCTGCTCTTCGATACCGAGCAGGCCGCCAATGCCGGCGCCGACAATGGCGCCGATGCGCTCGGCATTGGCGTCGGTGATCTCCAGGCCCGAGTCGTGCAGGGCCATGAACGAGGCACCGAGGCCGTAATGGATGAACGGGTCCATCTTCTTGGCATCCTTGCCGCTGACCCGGTACTTGCCGAACAGTTCATTGTCGGCGGTGATGTCAAAGCCCTTGACCTCACCTGCAATCTTGGTGGTGAACCGATCCAGATAGGCATCAGAAACGTTGGTCAGCGGACCGATGCCCGAACGACCATGGGTGATGCCTTCCCAGCTGCTGGCCAGATCATTGCCCAACGGCGAGACGATACCCAGGCCGGTTACGACGACGCGACGCTTCATTGCTGATTCTCCTGACCCGAAGGTTCAATCGGGTAACACGGTTTGCTTCGGTGTGATGCTCAAACACACGGGGCCGCAACTGCGGCCCCATGGGGTGCGGTGCGCGGCGAGCGGAGACCCGCGCGCACTGCCGTCTGACATCAGGCCTTGACGTGGGCCGTGATGTAGTCGATGGCGGCCTGCACGGTGCTGATCTTCTCGGCTTCTTCGTCCGGGATCTCGCACTCGAATTCTTCTTCCAGGGCCATCACCAGCTCGACGGTGTCCAGCGAGTCAGCGCCCAGGTCATCGACGAACGATGCGCTGTTGGTGACTTCATCTTCCTTGACGCCAAGCTGTTCGACGACGATTTTCTTGACGCGTTCTTCGATGGTGCTCATGGGATCTCGCTCCAGATGGAGTTGTGGTTCAAAAGTGGTCGCCATCAAGGGCGATGGCCGTGGGATAGTGTAGTGGAAACCGGCGCGGCCTTGCATTGCAGCAAAAACCTCCGCAGATCAACCACTTGCGGCGCAATCCCTGCGCCCCTTGCTTACGGCATGTACATGCCGCCGTTCACATGGAGGGTTTCGCCGGTGATGTAACCGGCAGCCGGGCTGGCCAGGAATGCCACCGCATGGGCGATGTCCTCCGGCGAACCCAGGCGTTCGAGGGCGATGTCGTTGATCAGCGCGGTACGCGCTTCTTCCGGCAACGCCTTGGTCATGTCGGTGTCGATGAAGCCGGGTGCGACAACATTGACGGTGACACCGCGCGAACCGATTTCCTTGGCCAGCGACTTGCTGAAGCCGATGATGCCGGCCTTGGCGGCCGCGTAGTTGGCCTGGCCGGCATTGCCGGTCACGCCCACCACCGATGCGATGTTGATGATGCGGCCCTTGCGCGCCTTCATCATGCCGCGCATCACCGCCTTGCTGGTACGGAACACGCTGGTCAGGTTGGTGTCGATGATCGACGCCCAGTCCTCGTCCTTCATGCGCATCAGCAGGTTGTCGCGGGTGATGCCGGCATTGTTGACCAGGATCGAGATCGGGCCGAATTCCTTGGCGATGCCATCGAGCACGCTGTCCAGCACAGCGGCGTCGGTGACGTTCAGCGCGCGGCCGTGACCGCCGTGGGCGGCCAGGCGCTCACCGATCGCGGCGGCGCCGGATTCGGTGGTGGCAGTGCCG
Organism: Stenotrophomonas maltophilia group sp. RNC7; assembly: GCF_030910085.1. Taxonomy (NCBI): domain Bacteria; kingdom Pseudomonadati; phylum Pseudomonadota; class Gammaproteobacteria; order Lysobacterales; family Lysobacteraceae; genus Stenotrophomonas; species Stenotrophomonas maltophilia group sp. RNC7. The sequence goes on from NZ_JAVFVN010000867.1 coordinate 39,318, forward strand.
ATGACGGTGGCGCCCTGGGCGGCCAGCAGATCGGCGATGGCGGCGCCAATGCCACGGCTGGCACCGGTGACCAGTGCGATTTCACCCTGCAGGGGCTTGCTCATGATGTTTTCCTCAGACGGGAGCGGCCGCCGCACCGTGCCGCTTGCAGCGGCCACCGGTACGGTCGGCAGGAACAGGGAAGGTCAGGCCGACCATGCCTCGCGGGCGGCTTCGAAGTCGCCCGGCGTGGCCAGCGGACGGCCGTCGATGGCCTTGTCGATGCGCTTGACCAGGCCGGTCAGCACCTTGCCCGGGCCGCACTCGGCGATCTGGGTGATGCCGCGGGCGGCCAACGCCTGCACGCAACCAGTCCACTGCACCGGCTGGTACAGCTGCTGGACCAGCGCAGTGCGGATGGCGTCCAGGCCGTCGTGCACCTGGGCATCGACGTTCTGCACCACCGGCAGCTGCGGCGCCTGCCAGGACAGGCCGGCCATCACTTCGGCCAGGCGGTTGGCCGCTTCGCGCATCAACGGGGTGTGCGAGGGCACGCTGACGGCCAGCTTGACCGCCTTGCGCACGCCCTTCTCGGCCAGCAGCGCCAGCGCACGGTCGACCGCGTCGGCGTCGCCACCGATCACGATCTGGCCCGGCGAATTGAAGTTGGCCGGCACCACTACCTGGCTGCCTGCGGCTTCGGCGCAGACATCCAGCACCAGCTGGTCTTCGGCACCGAGCACGGCGGCCATGGCGCCGACACCGGCCGGCGCCGCTTCCTGCATCAGCTGGCCACGCAGGCGCACCAGGTGCGCACCGTCATGCAGGCTCAGCGCGCCGGCGGCAACCAGGGCGGTGTACTCGCCCAGGCTGTGGCCGGACAGCACCGACGGGCGCGGACCGCCCACAGCGTTCCAGGCACGCCACACGCCGATACTCGCGGCCAGCAGGGCCGGCTGGGTGTATTCGGTACGGTTGAGCATTTCCTCCGGGCCGCCCTGGGACAGCGCCCACAGGTCGACGCCGGCACCATCGGATGCCTCGGTGAAGGCTTCACGCACCTGCGGGTGCAGTTCGGCCAGCTCGGCCACCATGCCCACAGACTGCGAGCCCTGGCCGGGGAAGACAAAAGCGAGGGTGGATACGGTCACGCGGTCATCCGCTTGTTGCAATCGAAGCGGGCCATGATAAGGGGGAATCCGCTGTGTCGTCTGTACGTGCGCGTATGCAGGCGTATGGAGCAATGACGGGCAGGCGCGACGGGGTCAGATCTCTTTTCCTGCGGAAAAGGGGTCTGACCCCGATCAGCCATCAGCAGAACAGCTGCAGCACATCCAGATCGCCATCAGCGAGGAAATCCACGCACAGGCCCACCAGCATCAGCACGCCAGCAGTGCTGGCACCGTGGGTGATGAAGATCGAATGGGCCAGCGCGCGCGCTGAGCGGCCCAGCTTCATGCAGACCCTGGCCAGGCTGCGCAGGCGGCCACTGACCGCATGCACGTGCTCGCGCACCGGCGCCTGGGCCTCGCCCATCGCCTCGGTCATCATCGCCTGCAGATGTTCGGGGCGATCAGCGTAGTACTTGGCCACGCCATAGCCGAACATCAGCCAGTCGCGGGCCTGCGCTTCGGACAGGTCCATCACTTCCAGCGGATCTTCCTCGAAATCGATGAAGCCGACCTGCTGCCCGTCCCAGGTGAGATTGCGCGGCAGCGGCTGGCCAAAATAGGCGCCGCGCGCATGCGCTTGGGCAATGGCCTGCATCGCCGCCATCACCAGCCGATCACGACCGGCTTCGTCGGCTTCGCGCAGGCAGGTATTGAATGATCTGCCGTTGTCGCCGATCACCAGCGCGGCATGGCCGGTGCCCAGCACGTCCGGCACGTTCACGCCTTGCGCCTGCAGCTCTGCAAGGCGGCGGGCCTCGGTTTCGCGCGCGGCGTCGCCACCACGGTGCGGCGGCGGGCGCAGGGCATCGAGATGGAAACGGCGCGCAACAAAATTGAGCAGGCCCAGGGCCAGTGCCCGGCTTCCCTTGCCGTACTGCTTCAGCCAGGCACGTTGCCCTTCGATGAAGATGGGCTCAACCATGACAGGTCCTCCTTAAACGCGTTACGGCCCCGGAGGGCCGTAACGACAAGACTTCACATTGTCGTAACTTGCACTATCAATAGCGCAGCAGGGCCGAACCCCAGGTGAAGCCGCCACCAAAGGCTTCCAGCAGCAGCAGCTGGCCGCGCTCGACCCTGCCCGACCGCACGGCGGCGTCCAGCGCCAGCGGCACCGAACCGGACGAGGTGTTGCCGTGCTTGTCGACGGTCACCACGACCTGGTCCATCGACATGTCCAAGCGCTTGGCGGTGGCTTCGATGATGCGCAGGTTGGCCTGGTGCGGGATCAGCCAATCCAGGTCGGACTTGTCCAGGCCGTTGGCGGCCAGGGTCTCGTCCACGACCGAGTCCAGCGCCTTGACGGCGTACTTGAACACGTCGTTGCCCTTCATGTTGATGGTGCCGCCACCATTGGCGCCATCCTTGAAGCCGCTCGAGACGCCAACCGGGTTCCACAGCAGTTCCTTCTTGCTGCCATCGGCATGCAGGTGGGTGCTGAGGATGCCGGTCTCTTCGTCGGCCTTGAGCACGACGGCGCCGGCGCCATCACCGAACAGCACGCAGGTGGTGCGATCGTTCCAGTCGACCATGCGGGTCAACGTTTCGGTGCCGATCACCAGCACGTGCTTGCAGTCGCCGGAGCGGATGAATTTGTCGGCCACGCCCAGCGCGAACACGAAGCCGGAACAGGCTGCGTTGACGTCGAAGGCGGGGCACCCGGCCACACCGAGCTTGGCCTGGATCAGGCACGCGGTGGACGGGAAAATAAGGTCAGGCGTGGTCGTGCCGACCACGATCATGTCGAGCTGCGAGGCATCGATGCCTGCGGCTTCAAGCGCGCGCAGGGCGGCGTTGTAGCCAAGGTCGCTGGTGGTCTCGCCTTCGGCCGCGATGTGCCGTTCACGAATTCCGGTGCGCGACTGGATCCACTCATCCGAGGTTTCGACCATTTTTTCCAGGTCGGCGTTGGTCAGGACTTTCTCCGGCAAATAGCTACCGGTGCCCGCGATCCTCGAATAGATCCGCTTGCTCATCATGTTTCCTGTTGCGCGGGCCGCCGATCACCGGCACGCCCGGGAAAGAAGGCAAAGGCCGCTGCCCGGGGGCAGCGGCCTTCCCGGCACATCAATCTTCTTCGACGGCCGAGGTCTTGGTCTGGATGACCTTCTTGCCGCGGTAGAAACCGTCAGCAGTGATGTGGTGACGCAGGTGCACTTCGCCGGTGGTCGGGTCGGTCGACAGCTGCTTGGCGCTCAGGGCGTCATGCGAACGGCGCTGGCCGCGGCGGGACGGGGTAACACGGGATTTCTGGACAGCCATGGGATTGCTCCAAACTCGGTTCGTTTTGCTTCGTCGTTTCGTCGCACAGGACGCCAGCGCCCAGCACACTTTTCGCTTTCGCCGCAGCCGCCGACGACAACCGGCTGCTATTGTTTCTTCAATGCCGCCAACGCCGCAAACGGGTTGGCCTTCTTTGTTTCTTCTTCGCTCGGTGCCCAGTCCTTGTCGACTGCTTCACCGTCGGGCGACAGCGGCACCACAGGCACCGCCAGCACCAACTCGTCCTCGACCAGGTCCAGCGGACGCAGCTGGCCGTCTTCCGGCACCAGCAACGCCTCGTATTCCTCCGGCAGGGACGATTCCTCGTCCTCGTCGCGGATCAGGCCAAGCCTCTGGGTCACCTTCACCGGCAACAGGAATCGCTGCATGCTGCGCTGACAGGTCAGCGGCAACGCGGTGTCGATGGTCAGTTCCACATAGGATACCCGCAAGACGTCGTCGCGACCGAATTCAAGCGAGTAGACACACTCACCGTCGGTATCTGCGACCAACCCCTGCAGGCGGGTCAATTCAGCCAGGGAGACCTGACCGTCGAAGCGCCTTCGCGCTACAACCATCCGCCAGGCATCCAGCGTTTCGGGCACGTTCGCGGACATAAGCCGCTGAATACTAAGGATCGCACCGCCCGCTGTCAAATGCCCGCCATACAGGACTTGCCGCTGGCGTTGCCGGCGGGCCAGACTGCCGCACCCTGCCCCGATATTCTCGCATGTCACTGGTCCTGGCCTCCACCTCCCGCTACCGTCGCGAACTGCTGCAACGGCTGGGCCTGCCCTTCGACTGCGCACGCCCGGAGGTGGATGAAACGCCGTTGAACGGCGAGGGGCCGTTGGCCCTGGCCACGCGCCTGGCCGCCGCCAAGGCGGCCGATGTCGCCACGCGCCATCCGGGTGCCTGGGTGATCGGCTCGGACCAGGTCGCCGACCTGAACGGCCAGCCGCTGGGCAAGCCGGGCACGGTCGAGGCGGCCTGTGCGCAGCTGGTGGCGATGTCCGGGCAGACGGTACGCTTTCACACGGCAATCAGTCTCAGGCGGGATGGAGAATCCCTCGCCGCCCTGGATCTGACCGAAGTACGCTTCCGCGCGCTGGATTCGCAGGAGATCGCCCGCTACGTCGCCACCGAGCAGCCACTGGACTGCGCCGGCAGCTTCAAGTGCGAGGGCCTGGGCATCAGCCTGTTCGAGGCGATCGACAACCGCGACCCGACCGCGCTGGTCGGCCTGCCACTGATCGCGCTGTGCGGCCTGCTGCGCAGGGCCGGATTCGCGGTGCCGTGAACGGTAGAGCCGAGCCCATGCCCGGCTGCTTTTTTCGAGGCTGCCTGCCATCTGACTCGGAAGCAGCCGGGCATCGGCTCGGCTCCAGAGGACCAGAGGACCTCAACGAACCTCGAACGGTTGCTCCTGCCACGCCTCCACGCTGCCATCGCGCCCGTGCAGGCGCAGGCCGAGCCAGTGCCGGCCCGGCGCCAGCGTGGTGGTGTCCAGCGACGCGTCGAAGCCCACCGCCGGATGCTGCGGATCGGTACTGTCCGGCCAGGCGGGGCGAACGTCGAACACGCGCCCGTAACGCGCGTCACCGATCGAGCGGCCATCAACCAGCACTTCAACCCGCGCCAGCCCGACCCCATCCTTGAATGCCCAGCCCTTGATGGCGAGCGTTCCGGAGACCTTCTCACCGTTGGACGGCGCATCCAGCCAGGCCATCGCGGGCGTTACGCAGGGCCCCTGCGCACGCTCGGCCGGCAGCCGGAACAGCAGGAACCGCTGGAAGCCATGATCGCTGCTGACCACGCGCGGCGCCGGCAGCGGCCCCACCTGCTCGCAGAGGGTGTGATAGCGCGCCAGCAGATCGCGGTAGCGCTGGTCACTGGGTGACAGCACCAGCAGCATCGGCACACTGCGCGGGCCTTCGTGCAGCAGGTCCCACTGCGCCAGCTGTGCGGTGCGCCCATGCTTGTCGTTGAGCGGATGTGGCAGCACCTCGATATCGCCATTGCCCAGCTGGAAGCCCAGTTCGGCACCGACCTTGAAGTTGCCCGCCAGGACACGCGTACCCGGTGGCATCTGCCGCAGTTCGTCACGCACCGCCACGGCCAGTGGCTGCCAGCCGGCAAAGTTGCGCGGGTAGTACTTGCTGCCGGCCATCTGCTCGCGCAGTGCCGGCGTGGACGCCATCAGGTAGTAGCCGAACGCCAGCACGGTACCTGCAGCGGCCAGCCACCAGCCGGTACGGCGCAACCAGCGCGGCCAACCGTTGAGGACCACCGGCACGGCCACCAGCAGCGCCAGGTAGCCTGGCAAGGGCCAGTGGAAACTGATCCGCTCGACATCGGTGAAGAAGCCCAGCAGGAAGATGCCCAGCGTCGACACCCCGCCCACCAGGCCGAAATAGCGCCACTGCACCCGCGCCCCACCGCCACTGCGGGTACCCGCCAGGGCGACCTTCCACATCGCGATGCACAGGATCGGCGTCACCAGCATCGGCTGGATCACCAGGAACCACAGCCCCTCCCACTCGAACGTCCACGGGTGGCGCTCGACCACCTGGAACTTCAGGCCGGCGTCGTGGTTGTCGGCATTCCACGCCAGCAACGGCAGCCAGGCCAGCACGCCCACCGCCAGCGCCACCCATACGCGCGGATCGGCCAGCATGCGACGGCCCTGCGGCAACGCCAGCAGCGCAATGAAGCCGACACCGATGACACCAATGAAACGGTAGTGGCTGAGCGCACCGATCAGCAGGCCCAGCGCCAGCTTCATCGCCGAGGACGCATCCACGCTGTGCAGCAGGCGCGCGCCGGCGTGCAGGCAGATCACTGCCGCCAGCGCCATCGGTACGTCCGGCACGGCCAGCAGGCCCAGCGTGGCCGACAACGGCATCAGCAGGGTCAGGCTGCCCGCCTGCCAACCGGCCACGTTGCCAAACCAGCGCGTGGCGATGCGCACCACCAGCATCGGCAGCAGCGCGCCGATGGCCAGGAACGGCAGGCGCAATGCGAGTACGTGATGGCCACCGATCTCCACGCCCAGGCGTGCAAGCCAGGCGGTCAGCCCCGGCAGGTCGGAATAGGCAGCGGCCAGATGCTGCCCTTCCTGCCAATAGAACGCCTCATCGACGAACAGCGGCAGGCGCGCGGCCACCACCAGCTTGGCCGCTGTGATCAGCGTCCACAACCAGAGAAAAATCGCCCGCGCGCGCTGTTCGCCTTGCATTGCTCTATGGATAATCGAATGGATTCCAGACCTGAGACGATCATGCCAGCCTCGTCCCCCAATCCCAGCATGCTAACCGATCAACTGCGCCAGGCCCTGCGGGAGGCACAGGATCAGGTGAACGCACTGGTGCTGGGCAAGGTGCCGGAAGTCAGGCTGGCCTTTGTTGCCCTGCTTTCTGGCGGCCACCTGCTCATCGAGGATCTGCCCGGGCTGGGCAAGACCACGTTGGCGCACGCATTGGCCAGCAGCCTCGGTCTCAGCTTCCAGCGCGTGCAGTTCACCTCCGACCTGTTGCCGGCGGACGTACTTGGCGTTTCGGTGTACGAGGCCGGCAGCCGCCAGTTCCAGTTCCATCCCGGCCCGGTGTTCACCCACGTGCTGCTGGCCGATGAGATCAACCGTGCACCGCCGCGCACGCAGAGTGCGTTGCTGGAGGCGATGGCCGAGCAGCAGGTCACCCTGGATGGACAGACACATCCACTGCCCGACCCGTTCTTCGTCATCGCCACGCAGAACCCGGTCGACCTGTCCGGCACCTTCCCGTTGCCGGATTCGCAGCTGGATCGTTTCCTGCTGCGCCTGGCGATGGGCTACCCCAGCGCGCAGGCCGAGCGCGAGCTGCTGCGCGGCAGTGATCGCCGCGACCTGATCGCACGCGCGGTGCCAAAGCTGGACGACACCCAGGTGCGTGCATTGCGTGAAGCGGTTGGCCAGGTACATGCCAGCGACGCGCTGATCGACTATGTGCAGGCGCTGCTGACCCGCAGCCGACACCATGCCGGCGTGCGCGTAGGCCTGTCACCGCGCGCGGGACTGGCCCTGCTGCGTGCCGCCAGGGCACATGCGCTGCTGCTCGGCCGCGGGCATGTGGTGCCCGAAGACGTGCAGACCCTGTTCGTGGCGGTGGCCGGCCATCGCCTGGTGGCCGAAGCCGAATCCAGCTCCGGGCCGGCGCTGGCGCGGGCGATCCTGCAGACCGTCGCGGTGGACTGAAGGTGGCCACACGCTGGGCACGCATGCAGCTGCTGGCACGCCCCCGCAGGCCCGAAGCCCTGCCGCAGCGACTGGACCGCCATCGCATCTACGTACTACCGACACGCTTCGGCCTGTTCGTCGCCACCCTGCTGTCGGCGATGCTGCTGGGCGCATTGAACTACAACAACAACCCGGCCCTGCTGCTGGCGCTGCTGCTGGCCGCGGCAGCGATCGCCAGCGCCATCGCCGCGCACCTTCAACTGTCCGGCATACAGATCGATGCAATCTCCGCCGAACCAGTACCGGCCGGGCATCCCCTGCGCCTGCGCGTGGACCTTTCGTTGCGCGACCCGCGCGCGCGACACGGGCTGCACCTGCAGCTGGGCGCAAGCGAGGCCTGGGTTGCACTGCCTGCACACGGTCGCGGCGAAGTGGAGCTGGATGTTCCCAGCGAGCGCCGCGGCTGGCTGGAACTGCCCCGCATCCGCCTGTCGAGCACGCAGCCGCTGGGACTGGTGCGGGCATGGTCGTGGGTGTGGCCGGAGCAACCGCTGCTGGTCTACCCGCTGGCCGAGGCCCAGGCGCCGCCCCTCCCGGAAAGTGGCAGCGATCCCCTGCATACCCGCGCCCACGCCACGGGCGAAGAGCTGCATCAGCTGCGCCCCTATCGTGCCGGCGATGCCCCGCGCAGCATTGCCTGGAAACACTCGGCGCGCCGCGACAGCCTGCTGGTACGCGAGTACGAGAAGCCGATCGGCATCGAAGTGGTGCTGGACTGGCGCACGCTGGCAGCGCTGGGCCATGAAGCGCGCATCGCACGCCTGGCACGCTGGGTCGACATGGCCGAACGCGAAGGCCGTCGCTATACGCTGCTGCTTCCGGCCCATCCGCCGTTGGGGCCCGGCCAGGGTGCCAGCCACCACCACCTGTGCCTGCGCGCACTGGCATTGATGCCCCATGACTGAGCCTGCCGTCCTGCTCGACCGCAACGCCCGCAGCTGGACCCTGGCCAGCGCAGCGCTGGCGCTGCTGCCACTGCTGCTGCAGCTGCCGCCGGTGCTGGCCAGCGTGATCGCGATCGCCGCCGTGCTGACCGCTGCGCTTTCGTGGCGGCGGGTGCTGCCGATGCCGGTCCGCCTGTTGCTGGTGCTGGCCATGCTTGCCACCATCGTCTGGCAGATGGGCATGGTGCGGCCGGGCCGCGATACCGGCTGTGCATTGCTGGCAGCGATGCTGGCGATCAAGTCCAGCGAACTGCGCAACCTGCGCGATGCGCGCAGCCTGCTGGGCTTCGCGTTGTTCTCGCCGTTCGCGGCCTTCCTGCTCGACCAGGGGCCGCTGACCACCGGGCTGGCAGCGCTGGCCGCAGTTGCCGCACTGCTGGCCCTGCAACGCCTGGCCCTGGACGAGGGCCACAGCCCTCGCCTGCCGCTGCGCGGACAACTGCGTGGCGTCGGCCGCCTGCTGGGGATCGGCCTGCCACTCGCGCTGGCCTGCTTCTGGCTGTTTCCGCGCTTGTCCACGCCGCTGTGGGGCGTACCCGAGCGAGCGGTGGGCACACCGGGCCTGGCTGACAGCATGGCGCCGGACCAGTGGCTGGACCTGATGGCCGACGACACCCCGGCGTTGCGCGTGCAGTTTTTCGGCACGGTGCCCGAGCCTGCGCAGCGCTATTGGCGCGGCCCGGTGCTGACGTCGTTCGACGGCCACCGCTGGAGCCGCGATCGCGCGACGGCCGGGCGCCCCGCACCGGTAGTCGAAACCGCCGCACAGGGTTGGGACTACCAGATCGACTACGAGCCCACCGACCGTCGCCTGCTGGTGGCACTGGACCTGCCCAGCCGCGCACCGGAGGGCAGCAGCTTCGATGCCGACATGAGCCTGCGCAGCGACCGCACGCTGTCCGCGCTCAGCCGCTGGCGGTTGCATTCGGCGCCGCCGCAACGGTTCGACACCGATCTTTCGCCCTACCTGCGCCGCGCGGCGCTGCAGCTTCCGCCCGGCTTCAATCCGCGCACCGCCCAGCTCGCGCGGCAATGGCGGCAGGAGGCCGGCAGCGATGACGAGGCCATCGTCCGCCGTGCGCTGCAATGGATCACCCGCGACTTCTCCTACACGCTGGATACACCAGTGGCGGGGCGCGATCCGGTCGACGATTTCCTGTTCAACTACAAGGCCGGCTTCTGCCAGCACTTCAGCTCGGCCTTCGTAGTGCTGATGCGCAACGCCGGCATTCCGGCCCGGGTGGTCACCGGCTTCGCAGGCGGTACCCGCAACCGCATCGGCGACTACTGGGTGGTGCGTCGCATGGATGCCCACGCCTGGGCCGAAGTCTGGCTGCCGCAACGCGGCTGGGTGCGGGTCGACCCGACTGCCGCCGTGGCACCCGAACGCATCCTCGACACCCTGGACGACCGCCTGCGGGCCGGCACCGATACCCCGCTGCAACAGCGCTGGCTGCAGCTGGGGCAGATGGGTGACTGGCTGCGCCGCGGCTGGAACGGCCTGGTGCTGTCCTTCGATGCACGCCGCCAGCAGCAACTGCTCAAGCCGTTCGGGCTGGATGACCTCGGGCCGGCGCAGCTGGTGACCGGATTCGTGGTCGCCGCCCTGCTGGCACTGGCGTGGATGGCCTGGCTGCTGGCCCGCGGCGAGCGCGAGCGCGACCCGCTGCTGCGCGCCTGGCACCGGCTCGGGCGGCGGTATGCGCGCCTTGGCCTGGCCCGCGAACCGCACGAGACCGCACAGGACTGGGCACAGCGGGTTCACCGGCAGCGACCCGACCCGACCCTGCTCGCGCTCAGCCAGCGTTTCGCCGACGCGCGCTACGCTGGAACTTGCACCGACCTCGCTTCATTATTGCGGGACCTGCGCAGGCATCGCCCGACTTCCGGAGCCTCCCCATGAACACCAAGTTCCTCCTCACCGCTGTGGCCACGCTGGCCCTGTCGGCCTGCGCCACGGCCCCCAAGCCGCTGCAGGGACAGTTCAGCCTGGTTTCCCCGCGCGACTCGGTCGCCACCCAGCAGGTCGGCACGCCGGTCCGATGGGGCGGCCGCATCATCGAGACCAAGCCCGGCCAGGGCGAGACCTGCTTCCAGATGATCTCGCGCCCGCTCAACGCCAGTGGCCGCCCGAACACCACCTCGTCCGACGCCAGCGACGGCCGCTTCATTGCCTGCCGCGCCGGTTTCTACGACCCGGCCGTGTTTGAAGCCGGGCGTGACGTGACCTTCATCGGCAAGATCGACGGCTACCAGAACACCCGCATCGGGGACTACGACTACCGCCTGCCGAAGCTGTCGGCCGATGTGATCTACCTGTGGCCGGAACAGCGCCAGGTCGATGTGGTGCCCTACCCCTATGGCCCGTGGGGCCCGGGTCCGTGGGGCCCGTACTGGGGTGGCTACGGCCGTTGGGGCTGGTGGTGATCGCCCCCCAGCCCGCATGATCGGAAGAGGCCGCCTTCGGGCGGCCTTTTTCATCCACGCATGCGTGGACTGGGCTTCAACGCCCCGGCGTACCGAAATGCCCCAGCGGCGCGCCGGCCAGCAGGTGCATGTGGATGTGGAACACGGTCTGCCCGGCATGTTCGCGGCAGTTCATCACGATGCGGTAGCCGTCCTGCGCGAAACCCTCGCGGCGCGCGTATTCGGCAGCGGCCAGGGCCAGCTTGCCGACCAGGTGCGCCTGCGACGGCTGCAGGTCGTCCAGGGTCGGGATGATCTCGTTCTTCGGAATGAACAGTACGTGCACCGGCGCCTGCGGTGCGATGTCCTTGAAGCCCAGCACCTCGTCATCCTCATAGACGATGGTGGCCGGGATCTCGCGACGGATGATCTTGCTGAAGAGGGTTTCGTTGCTCATGGTCGGCCTCGGCGGGAGTGTCTTCCGCATTGTAGGCCGGCCGCGCCGGGCGATGCCCGGGTGGTGCTCAATCGCGGAATTCGCTGCGCGTCCCGAACGCGTGCGACAGCGTGCCGCGGTCAACGTATTCAAGCTCGCCGCCAAGCGGCAGGCCCTGTGCCAGCCGGCTGGGCTGCACCTTGCGCGCGCGCGCCAGCTGCGCAAGGTAATGCGCGGTGGCTTCGCCTTCGACGGTGGCACTGGTGGCGATGATCAGCTCCTGTACCTCACCTTCGGCCAGCCGCTGCTCCAGCTGCTCCAGACCCAGCTCGCGCGGGCCGACGCCATCGAGCGGCGACAGCCGGCCCTGCAGCACGAAGTAGACACCGCGAAAACCCGTCGCGTTCTCGATCGCGAGACGATCGGCCGGCGATTCAACCACGCACAGCTGGCTGCGCTCGCGGCTGCTGTTGACACAGGTCGGGCACAGCTCGGTTTCGCTGAAGTCGCGGCACTGCGCGCAGTGGCCGATACGCTCCACCGCCAAGGCCAGCGTTTCGGCCAGGCGCTGGCCGCCTTCGCGCTCGCGCTCGAGCAGGTGGTAGGCCATGCGCTGCGCCGTCTTCTGGCCTACGCCAGGCAGCACCCGCAGTGCGTCGATCAGTTGTTCAAGCAGGGGTGCGGACACGGCGGCATGCTTTGATGGCGCCGAGCGAGCTCGACGGCTACAGATTCTGTGGCACCCGCTTGCACGGATGCCACGCTGGCAATCAGAACGGCAGCTTCATGCCCGGCGGCAGCTGCATGCCGGCGGTGGCCGAACCCATCTTCGACTTCGACTCGGCATCGATCTTGTTCGAGGCATCGTTGAAGGCGGCGGCGATCAGGTCTTCCAGCATCTCCGGGTCGCTGGTCAGCGACGGGTCGATGCGCACCTTGCGGCATTCCTTGGCGCCGGTCAGGGTCACGCTGACCATGCCGCCGCCGGCACTGCCGGTCACTTCGATCCTGGCGATTTCTTCCTGGGCCTTCTGCAGGTTTTCCTGCATCTTCTGGGCCTGCTGCATCAGTTGGGCGATATTGCCGCGCATAGTGTCTTACTCGTCAAAAGAACGGATGGAATCGGAAACAACCCGGGCACCGTGCTGTTGGATCAGCACCTGCACTTCCGGGTCATCCATGAAAATGGCCTCTGCCACCTGCTGCCGCTCGCCACGCTGGCGGTCGGCACGCTGATGCAGGGTCTCGGCCGGAACGTGTTCGGTTTCCACGGTCTCGACCACGATCTTCGGCGCCTGGCCCAGGGCCTTCTCCAGCATCTCGCCCAGGGCAGCCAGCGCGCGCTCCGAGCGCAGGTACTCAAATCCGGGCGAAAGGCCCAGTTTCAAGGTCCCGTGCTGGCAGCTGATAAAGGCAGCGTTGGCAGCCAGCTGCCGCGAGGGGCCGCTGAGGCCGCTGTTGGCGACCAGGTCCAGCCAGTCTTCGGCAGTGGCCAGCTCGCTGACACCTTCCTGCGGCGCGGCCTCACGCGCCGGAGCCGGTTCGGCCGACGCAATGGCAATACCTTCGGCGCGGAACGAACGCTCCGGCGGCGCAGGTTCGCCTGGATCCGCGGCGGGAGCCGGCGGTTCATGCCAGGGCGCGACCATGGCGGCATCCGGGCCGGCCATCTCGGCCGCCAGGGCCCCATCCCGCGCCTCGGCTTCGTCGGTGGCCCACGGCGGCAGGTCATCGCTTGCCTCTACAGCGATGGCAGGCGCCGGCGCCTCGGCCTTCACCGGCGGCTGTGACACGGGCTCTTCCACCGGCACCGGCTCGGGCTCAGGCGTCGGATCCGGCTCCGGTTGCGGGGCCGGCTCGGGTTCGGGTTCAGGTTCGCGCGGTGCAGCCACCGGAGCGGCCACCTGCGACGCTACGGCCGGGCTGGCCGAAGCGGCGGCAGCGGCCGGCGTCGCTTCATGGCTTCCGGCACCGGCGCCACCACCGGCAGCGTTGCCACCCGGCGTGCCACCCGCCGCACCGTCGACGGCCTTCGGCACCGACGGTACCGCTGCGGCCGGGCGGAACGCCAGCATGCGCAGCACGGCCATTTCAAAGCCGGCGCGCGGGCTCGGCGCCAACGGCAGGTCGCGTCGACCATTCAGGGCCATCTGGTACCAGAGCTGCACCACTTCCGGGCGCAGGCGCTCGGCGAATGATGCGACATCCAGGCCTTCCGCGACGGCGGCACCCGGCACCAGCTGCTGCACCTGGATGCGGTGCAGGCCTTCGGCGAGCGCTTCCAGCACGCCACTCCAGTCCGGTGAGAATTCGGCCAACGCGGCCACCACCTGCAGCAGGCGCGGGCCATCGCCCTCGGCCAGCGCATCGAGCATCGCCGCCACCTGGGTGCGATCGACCGTGCCCAGCATGGTGCGCACCACGTCCTCGCGCAGCGCGCCGCCGGCATAGGCGATCGCCTGGTCCAGCAGTGACAGGCCGTCACGCAGGCTGCCGTCAGCGGCCTTGGCCAGCTGCACGATGGCGCTGCCGTCGGCCTCGATCTCTTCCGCCGCCAGGATGCGGGTCATCTGGCCCTGGATCTGGTCTTCGTCCAGGCGCTTGAGATTGAACTGCAGGCAGCGGCTGAGCACGGTGACCGGCAGCTTCTGCGGGTCGGTGGTGGCCAGCAGGAACTTCACGTGCTCCGGCGGCTCTTCCAGCGTCTTCAGCAGTGCGTTGAACGCCGCCTTGGACAGCATGTGCACTTCGTCGATCAGGTAGACCTTGTACTTGCCGCGCGAGGGCATGTACTGCGCGTTCTCGATCACCTCGCGCACGTCGTCCACGCCGGTGTTGGACGCGGCGTCGATTTCCAGCAGGTCGATGTAGCGGCCGGCGTCGATGTCCAGGCAGGCGGCACACTGGCCGCACGGGTCGGCGCTGGTGCCCTGCTCGCAGTTGAGCGACTTGGCGAAGATGCGCGCGATGGTGGTCTTGCCCACGCCACGGGTACCGGTGAACAGGAACGCGTGGTGGACCCGGCCGCTGTCCAGCGCGTTGCTGAGCGCACGGACCACGTGTTCCTGGCCCACCAGCTCAGCAAAACGCTTCGGACGCCACTTGCGGGCAAGGACGAGATAGGACATCAGGCCACCGTTTTCCATCGGATGTTCCATTGTGCCATGCCTGTCCAGCCCCTTCGCCAACAATGCCCCCGGATGCGTCCTGATCTGGGCGCTTGTGTCCGGCCGCGCCGCCCGCTAGAATCTGCGCCCCTGCTGAGGCATTTGCCGAGGGCAGGGATCCGGAGAGGTGTCCGAGTGGTTGAAGGAGCACGCCTGGAAAGTGTGTAAGCGTCTAAACCGCGCTTCGGGGGTTCGAATCCCCCTCTCTCCGCCAGATAAATGAAGAAGCCGCCCAGTGGGCGGCTTTTTTGTTTGGCTGGCGGGAATCGCCGCAGGTACTACCGGACTGAACAGGCCCTGCCGTCGTGGCCGGTCCAACGGCCGGCCCGCCGACGGCGCGCGATCCGCCCGCAGGTCATCTGCGCCGGAGCAGTCTCCGCACGCAGGCGCCGACGAACGCCAGCCCCAGCAGCACCCACACGACCGTCATTCCCCACAGCGCACCGAACGTGTCCAGGACCGGCTCCAGCCGCGGTTGCGCCGGGTCGTACAGCACGCGTACCGGCTGCCCAGGCTCATAGCCGAAGATCATGCCGCCCTGCGGGTACGAGACGCGTTGGCCGGTCGCGGTGGTGAACGCGACCTGCGGATGCGATCCGCCGGCGTTCAGGCGCTCAACCTGGCCATCAACGGCCTGCGCGACCTCCAGGAACTCAAGACGATGTGTCACCTCGAAGGCGGCCACGGCAAGGATCAACAGTCCCACCACGCCAAACAGCAGACCGCGCATCAGCTGGGCAGTCCGGAAAGAAGAAGGATCGGGCATCGCTGGGCAGCTCCGTTGCAGGCGGGAAGACGAATGGGGTCGGCGGATCCTGCCGCGCGGTCACTCCCGTTGCCCGACAGCATAACCCGGAGGCCACGCAGCCCCCTCCGCACGCTAGGGTGGCTGCATGAGCCTTCGTGTCTACCAACCCGCCGCCGCACGCGCCTGCCTGTCGATTTTCGACAGCAACGTACCCACCTACTTCGCGCCCGAAGAGCGCAGCGACTTCGAACGCTTCCTGCGCGAGCAGGCCACGGGCTGTGCATTCCAGGTGATCGAGCGCGATGGAAACGTCGTCGCCTGTGGTGGCCTCTCGCGCCGTAGCGACGGCAGCGCCGGCTTCTGCTGGGGCATGGTGCAGCGCGCGCTGCACCGCCAGGGACTGGGCCGCGAACTGGCACTCGCGCGCCTGCACCAGGCTGAAAGCGATCCGTCGATCGACCGCATCGCGCTCAGCACCAGCCAGCACACCCAGGGCTTCTATGCCGGCCTGGGTTTCCAGGTGGCGCGCATCGTGCCCGATGGGCATGGCGCCGGGATCGACGCCGTTGAAATGGAGCGGGAGCTGTAGCGCTCCCGCCCCGGTGCCATCCACGAAGGGCGTTGATCTACCGCAGGCATCCCCTGCTCAGAACCCGACGCGCAGGTTGATCTGCCCACCCACATCGCGGCGGCCATCGCCATGCTGGCCCTGCACGAACATCGACAGCTGGCTGTTGCGACCGAGGCCGACCGCCACACCCACCTGGCTGACCAGGGCATTGCGTGCCATCACCGCGCTGTAGACATCGAAGGCGTCGCCGCCCACCGCAAAGCGGTTGCGGCTGGCTACATCGGTATCCCCCGACGCATGCTGCCAACCCAGGCCGACCGTCAGCTGCGCCGGGAAGCGCTCGCCGCTGCCCACGTCCCAGCGCCCACGCACGCCCACCGTGCTGACATTGAGCGTGTCCTTGCCGCCTTCCAGCACCAGTGCCGCGCTGCCACCCTGCTCCACCGCACGATCGCTGTCGACCCAGTGCTTGGTGAACTGCACATAGGGCTGCAGCTGGGTCCTGCCGTGGGTCCATGTCCAGCTGCCTTCCACCTGGGCGATGGTCACATCGGCATCCTGGCGGCTGTACAGGGTCTGGCCCAACAACGGCACTTCACGCGTGGTGCGCGTCCGGTAGTCACCGCGCGACACGCTGCCGCCCACCGCGAAGCCGTTGTTCCACTGTCCCTGTGCATACAGGCCGAACGTGTGGCCACGCAGGCGGGCCCGCGAGCTGCGATCATACAACCGCGTATCCAGCCGCTCGTTGCCGGCCGCTGCACCCAGCACCACATGCTCGCCCAGCTGCCAGTCGACACCGGCCATCAGCGCATTGCGATTGGCGCGGATCTCATCGCCATTGCCGTCGCCATCCTGCCTGAACACCTTGCCGCTGCCGGCCAACCAGGCCGACGCGTGCTCGCCACGCACGGTCGGCAACTCGCTGCCGAGTCGCTGGCGGATGCCTTCTTCCAGGTAGTTGTCGTACAGCAGCACCGCGCGGCTGGCCGCGTGCACTTCACCGGAGAGCTGTTCGAATGCGCTGCGCGCAGTGCCGGCGTCATACATCAGTACCGTGTTGTACAGGCCCAAGGCCGCGCCACCCTGCGGCAGGCTATCCAGCGCCGCGGCGGTGTTGTACTGGTTGCGCGTGTTGGCCACGGTGGTGAACGCTGCGGTCTGCGCCACGTCGATCTGCAGGTTGGCCGTGTTGGCGGTGTAGACCGGGGTGATGGTCAGGAAGGCCGACGGCGAGGTTGCCGAGGCGAACTGCCCACTCACGCCACCGCCCGCACTGACCACCGTGTACTGCTGGCCCTGCTGGTAGCTGGTGCTCGGCGAAATGGTATTCACCCGCACGGTGCTGCCGCCCACATTCGCGCTGCCGCCGACCTGCACCGTGTCGCTGCCGGTGGCGCCCAGGTCGATGCCCAGCGTGCTGCCCGGTGACAGGTTCAGATTGCCGCCCACCGTGATCGTGCCGGTGCCGTTGCCTGCACCACCGCCATTGCCCGGGCCATTGCCCGGCGACAGCACGCCGCCGCTGGACACCGTCACGCCACCGCCGGTACCCCCGATGGTGCCGGTGCCGGACAGGGTCGTGCCGCTGCCGATGGTCCACTGTCCGCCGATGTTGCCGGTGACATTCAGGCCGCCGCCGGTGACCTGGCCGGTGCCGCTGAAGCCACCACTGTTGCCGCCCAGATTCAGCGTGCCCGGGCCGGCCTGCACGATGCTGCCACCGCCGGTGATGCTGCCGCCAAGCGTGGTGGTGCCACCGGTGTTGATGACCAGACCACCGTTGTTGGTGATGTTGCCGATGATTGAGCCGCTGGCCCCACCGTTGCCGACCTGCACGGTGCCGCCGGCATTGATGGTGGTACCCCCGGTGTAGGTGTTGTTGCCAGTCAGCGTGAGGGTGCCGGTGCCGGCCTGGGTCAGGCCGCCACTGCCGCTGATGGTGCCGCCCACCGTGCTGTTGCCGCCGACGTTGAACACGAGGCTGCCGTTGTTGCTGACATTACCGGTGATTGCACCGCTGGCGCCCCCATTGCCGACCTGCAGCGTGCCGCCGGTGTTGATGGTGGTGCCGCCGGTATAGGTGTTGTTGCCGGTCAGGATCACGGTGCCGGTGCCCGCCTGGGTCAGGCCACCGCTGCCACTGATGGCGCCGCCGACGGTGGTGTTGCCGCCCACGTTGAACACCAGGCTGCCGTTGTTGGTGACGCTGCCGCCGATGGCACCGGTGGCGCCGCCATTACCCACCTGCAGCGTGCCTCCCGTGTTGATGGTGGTCGGGCCGGTATAGGTGTTGTTGCCGGTCAGGGTCAGCGTACCGCTGCCGGCCTGGGTGAGGCCGCCACTGCCGCTGATGGTGCCGCCCAGCGTGGTATCGCCCGCCAGGTTGGACACCAGCGTGCCGTTGTTGGTGACATCACCGACGATTGAGCCCGTTGCCCCGCCATTGCCCAGCTGCAGCGTACTGCCGGCGTTGATGGTCGTGCCGCCGGTATAGGTGTTGGTCCCGGTCAGCAGCAGCGTACCGCTGCCCGCCTGGGTCAGGCCGCCGCTGCCACTGATGGTGCCGCCCAGCGCGGTGTTGCCGGCCACGTTGGAAATCAACGCGCCATTGTTGGTGATGTCGCCAGCGATGGCGCCGGTCGCGCCGCCGTTGCCCACCTGCAGCGTGCTGCCGGTACTGATGGTGGTCCCACCGGTGTAGGTGTTGTTGCCCACCAGGGTCAGCACACCGCTGCCGGCCTGGGTCAGGCCACCACTGCCGCTGATCGCACCGCCGACCGTGGTGTTGCCCGCAACGTCGAACACCAGGCTGCCGTTGTTGGCAACGTTGCCGGTGATCGCGCCGGCCGCACCGCCATTGCCGACCTGCAACGTGCCACCGGCATTGATGGTGGTGCCGCCGGTATAGGTGTTGTTGCCGGTCAGGGTCAGCGTGCCGCTGCCGGCCTGGGTCAGGCCGCCACTGCCGCTGATGGTGCCACCGAGCGTGGTGTTGCCGGCCACGTTGGATACCAGCGCACCGTTGTTGGTGATGTCGCCGACGATCGCGCCGGTCGCACCGCCGTTGCCGATCTGCAATGTGCCACCGGCATTGATGGTGGTACCGCCGGTGTAGGTGTTGTTGCCGGTCAGCACCAGCCTGCCACTGCCGGCCTGGGTCAGGCTGCCACTGCCGCCGACTACACCGCCCACGGTTGCCGTGGTGCCGAGGTTGTAGACCAGGCTGCCGTTGTTGGTGATGTCGCCCAGCACCGAACCGGTGCTGCCGCCGTTGCCGATCTGCAGCGTACTGCCACCGTTGATGGTGGTGCCTCCGGTATAGGTGTTGTCGCCACTGAGGGTCAGCGTGCCGGTACCGCTCTGCACCAGGCCGCCGGTGCCACTGAGGACGCCGGCGAACGTGGTGCTGGCGTTGTTGCCGCCGGTGGTCAGCGTTGCACCGCCCAGCACCACGCTGGAACCGGTCACGCCAGCGAGGCCTCCGATGCTCTGGCTGCCACCGGCGCTGATATCCAGCGTACCGGCACCGGCCAGGTTGACCGTGCTGGCACCGGACAGGCTGCCACCGGCCGCCACCGCCAGCGTGCCACTGTTGATGGTGGTGGCGCCGGTATAGGTACTCGCACCGCCGAGGGTGACCGTCGCTGCGCCATCCTTCAGCAGGCCGCCAGCGCCGCTGATCGGGCCGTTCAAGGTCAGTGCGCTGCTGCCGCCCAGAGTCAGCGTGCCGCTGGCCAGCTGTACGGTGTTGGCCAGCGTCAGCGCGCTGGTGCCATCCAGGCTGGCGTTGCCGCCTACGGTCAGCGCACCGGTTCCCAGCGAACCGTCGTTGCCCAGTAGCAGGCCACCGGCATTGAGGGTCACGCCGCCCGTGAAGACGTTGACGCCAGTCAAGCCCTGGATGCCTGCGCCGTTCTTTACCAGCCCCCCTGCACCTCCGATGGTGCCGGCGAACGTGGTATTGCCCACGCCATTGAGGGTCAGCGTGCTGCCACCCAACGCCAATGAAGAGCCTGCCACGCCTGCCAGCGAACCGATCGCCTGCGCGCCCCCCGCACTGATGTCGAAGGTGGTACCGGCGTTGGCCAGGTTCACCGCACCGGTCGCAGCGAGGCTGCCACCGGCGCCGATCGCCAGCGTGCCGGCGTTGATGGTGGTGCCACCGGTGAAGGTGTTGGTGCCGGTCAACGTCTGGGTACCGGAGCCTTCCTTGATCAGCCCACCGGAGCCGGCCACCGAACCACTGAACGTGCCATTGGTGGCGTCTCCGATCGTCAGCGTGTTGGCGCCCAGATTCACCGTGCCGTTGCCGATCAGGGTACCGAACTGCTGCGTGCCGCTGCCTGCCGACAGATCGAAGGTCGCCCCCGAGGCCAGGTTGACGATGCCACTGGCGTACAGGCTCGCGCCCGCACCCAGTGCCAGCGTACCAGCGTTGATGTTGGTGCCGCCGGTATAGGTGTTGGTGCCGTTCAAGGTCAGCGTCGCGGCACCCTCCTTGGTCAGGCTGCCGGTACCACTCAGGTTGCCGTTGAGGGTGAGGTTGTTGCTGCCCAGGACGGTCAACGCGTTGCTGAGGATGAAGTTGTTGCCGAGGATGACCGCAGTGTTCGAATCGAGCGTCGCAGCGCCTCCGACCGTCACCGTACCGGTGCCCAGCGCAGCATTGTTGCCGACCACCAGACCACCGGCGTTGAGCGCCACGCCACCGCTGAAAGTGTTGGCGCCATTGAGCGTCTGCACGCCCGCACCGTTCTTGATCAGGCCGCCACTGCCGCCGATCACACCGCTGAAGGTGCTGTCCACGGTGCCGCCCAGGGTCAGTGTGCTGCCGCCCAGCGCCACCGTGCTGCCTGCAACGCCGGCCAGCGAACCGATGGCCTGGTTACCCGCGGAGATGTCGAGCGTGCCCGCACCGGCCAGGTTCACCGCACCGGTTGCGGCGAGGCTGCCACCGGCACCGATCGCCAGCGTGCCGCTGTTGATGGTGGTACCCCCGGTGTAGGTGTTGGCACCGCTCAGGGTTACCGTGGCCGCACCGTCCTTGATCAACCCACCTGTACCCGAGATCACACCGCCCAGTGCCAGCGACTGGCTGCCGAGCAGATCAAGATTGGCACCCGCTGCCAGGCTGATGTTGTTGGACAGGCTGGCACCGGTCGTTGCATCCAGCGTTGCGTTGCTTCCGACCGTCAACGCACCGCTGCCGAGCGCAGCGTTGTTGCCGACCACCAGGCCACCGCCGTTCAGTGCAACGCCACCACTGAACAGATTGGCGTCACCCAGCGTGAGGATGCCGGTGCCATTCTTGACCAGGCCACCGGTGCCGGAAATCGTGCCATCGAAGAGGCTGTTGCCCACACCACCAAGTGTCAGCGTCTGTGCCCCCAGGCTCACCGTCGAGCCGGCCACGCCGTTCAACGATCCGATGGTCTGGTTGGCCCCTGCGGTGGAGATGTCGAAGCCGGTGCCCGCAGCGCTCAGCGTCACCGCGCCGGTCGCGGCCAGGCTGCCGCCCGGACCAATCGCCAGCGTGCCAGCATTGATGAAGGTGCCGCCGGTGTAGGTGTTGGCACCGGTCAGCGTTTCGATGCCCGCGCCCACCTTGGTCAGGCCACCGGTGCCTGCGATCGAGCCACTGAAGGTGCCATTGGTGGCGCCGCCGACCTCGATCGAGTTGGCACCGAGGTTCACCGTACCATTGCCGACCAGGGTGCCGAACTGCTGCGTGCCGCTGCCGGCAGACAGATCCAGCGTGGCACCCGTGGCGAGGTTCACGGTACCGCTCGCCGCCAGGCTGGCACCGGCCCCCAGCGCCAGCGTGCCGGCGTTGATGTTGGTGCCACCGGTATAGGTGTTGGCGCCGTTCAAAGTCAGCGTCGCGCTGCCATTCTTGGTGAGGCTGCCGGCCCCGGACAGGACGCCGTTGAGCGTCAGTGCATTGGTCCCGAGCACGGTCAGCCCGGCGTTGAGCGCGATGTTGTTGGCCAGCGTTGCCAGGCCGGTGGTATCCAGCGTGGCGGCACCACCAACGGTCAATGCGCCGGTGCCCAACGCCGCATCATTGCCAAGCACCAGTCCGCCCGCGTTGAGCGTTACGCCGCCGCCAAACGTGTTGGCACCGGACAGCGTCTGTACGCCCGCGCCTGCTTTGATCAGACCGCCGCCGCCACTGATCACGCCATCGAACGCGGCGTTGCCGGCCGTACCGAAGGTGAGCGAATTGCCGCCCAGCGCCAGGGTGCTGCCACCCGCACCGTTGAGCGCGCCGATGGTCTGGCTGCTGCCGGCACCGGAAATATCAAAGCCAGCGCCTGCACCCAACGTGACATCACCCGCTGCAGCAAGGCTGCCGCCCGCGCCCAGCGCCAACGTGCCGGCATTGATGGTGGTACCTCCGCTGTAGGTGTTGGCACCGGACAGCGTCAGCGTGGTGGCACCATTCTTGACCAGGCTGCCATTGCCGCCGACCACGCCCGACAGCGTCAGCGCATTGCTGCCCGGCAACGTCAGTACGACGCCCGAGCCCAGCGTGACCGCATTGCCGAGTGTCACTGCCGCGCCCGCGTCCAGCGTGGTGCTGGCATTCACCGCCAGCGCACCGGTACCGAGCGCACCATTCGCACCGACCACCAGGCCACCGCCGTTCAAGGTCAGGCCGCCATCGAAGGTATTGGTGTTGTTGAGGGTCAGCAGGCCCGCACCGTTCTTGATCAGGCTGCCATTGCCGGCCACCACGCCACCGAGGGTGAGATCGTTGCTGCCGCCCAGGGTCAGCTGCGTACCGGCACCGAAGTTCACTGCGTTGGCCAGGTTCAGCGCCACTGTGCTGTCCAGCGTGGTCGTGCCACCAATGCCCAGTGCACCGGTACCGAGTGCGCTGGCGTTGCCGAGAATCAGGCCACCGTCGTTGAGTGCAAGGCCACCACTGAAAGTATTGGCACCGGACAGCGTCTGCACGCCGGCACCGGTCTTGATCAGGCCGCCGGTACCATCGATCACGCCGGCAAAGCTGCCACTGCTGGCGCCGCCAAAGGTCAACGACTGCGCGCCCAGCACCAGCTGGCTGCCTGCCACGCCGTTCAGCGCGCCGATGGTCTGCGCCGCACCGGCTGCGGAGATGTCCAGCGTCGCACCGGCACCGGCAAGATCCACCGCGCCGGCCGCGGCAAGACTGCCGCCCGCCCCCAGCGCCAGCGTGCCGGCGTTGATGGTGGTGCCACCGGTGTAGAGGTTGGCGCCGGACAGGGTGAGGCGGGCCGCGCCGTCCTTGATCAACCCACCGGCACCGAATACCGGACCGGTGAGCGTCAGGTCATTGCCGCCCAGCACGGAGAGATTCGCACCGGCGGCCAGGCCGATGAGGTTGCCTATGGTGAGTGCAGACGTTGCATCCAGCGAAGCGTTGCCGCCCACGTCCAGCTGGCCGGTACCCAGTGCCTGCGCATTGCCCAGCTGCAGCAGGCCCGCGTTGAGGCCGACACCCCCGCTGAAGGTGTTGGGTCCATTCAACGCCAGCGTGGCCGTACCATTCTTGACCAGGCTGCCAGTGCCACTGATGAGACCGCCCAGTGACACGTCCTGGCTGCCCAGCAGATCCAGCGCCGCGCCTGCCCCGAGGTTGACGTTGTTGGCGAGGTTCAGCGCTACTGAACTGTCCAGCGTGGCAGTGGCGCCCACCGACAGTGCACCGGTGCCCAGTGCGGCGGCGTTCCCCAGGAACACGCCGCCGCCGTTGACGGTGAGCCCACCACCGAAGCTGTTGGCGCCGTTGAGGGTCAACGTGCTGGCACCGTTCTTCACCAGCCTGCCGGTACCGGACACCACGCCACCCAGCGTGATCGCCTGCGAGCCCGGCAACGACAGCGCCGCACCCGCGCCCAGGTCAACATTGTTGGTCAGGCTCAACGGGGCGCTGCCATCGAGCGTGACGTTGCCGCCGATGCCCAGTACTCCAGTACCGAGCGCGCCGCTGTTACCCAGCAGCAGGCTGCCGGCGTTTGCATTCAGTCCACCGCTGAAGGTGTTGGTGCCGTTCAAGGTCAGTGTCGATGCGCCATTCTTGACCAGGCTGCCGGTGCCCGTGATGTTGCCGTCCAGGGTCAGGTTCTGGCTGCCCGGCAGGGTCAGGGCCGCACCGAGGTTGATCGCATTGCCCAGGTTCAGCGCCGCAGTGGCGTCCAGCGAGCCGTTGCCACTGACCGTCAGCGCACCGCTTCCCAGCGCACCGGCGTTGCCCAGCACCAGGCCACCGGCCGCAAGATTCACCCCACCGCTGAAGGTATTGGCACCGGTCAGCGTCTGCACGCCGGTACCCTGCTTGATCAGCCCACCGGTGCCGCCGATCACGCCGGCGAAGGTCTGGTTGGTGGCATCACCGAAGGTGAGCGTGCTGCTGCCCAGCGCCAGGGTGCTGCCCGCCACACCGGACAATGCACCGATGGTCTGGTTGCCACCCAGCGAGATATCCAGCGCGCTGCCAGCGCCGGCCAGGCTGACCGCGCCGGTCGCCGCCAGGCTGCCACCACTGGCCAATGCCACCGTTCCGGCATTTACCGCCAGCCCACCAGTGAACATGTTCGCGCCGCCCAGCGTCAGCGTGGCAGCGCCGTTCTTGACCAGGCTGCCGCCCCCACCAATGACACCCCCCAGCGTCAGCGCATTCGAGCCCAGCACATTGAGCGAACCACCGGCGCCAAGCGTGATGCCATTGCCCACGGCGAGCCCGGCGCTGGCGTCGAGCGATACCGCACCGCCGACGTTCAGTGCCCCGGTTCCCAGTGCACCGCCGTTGCCCAGCACCAGACTGCCCGCGTTGAGTGCCAGACCACCGCCGAACGTATTGGCGCCGTTGAGGGTCAGCGACGATGCACCATCCTTGATCAGGCCGCCAGCGCCGCTGATCACCCCGTTGAAGGTGAGCGCCTGCCCGCCAAGCAGATTCAGGCTGGCACCCGATCCGAGGCTGACAGCATTGGTCAGCGCCAGCGCCGTGGTGCCGTCGAAGGTGGTGTTGCCGCCGACAGAGAGCGTACCGCTGCCCAGCGCGGCGGCATTGCCCAGCAACAAGCCACCGGCGTTGAGCGCAACACCGCCCGTGAGGCTGTTGACGCCCGACAGGGTCTGCACACCGGTGCCGAGCTTGATCAGGCCGCCGGTGCCTGCGGCGAACGTGCCGCTGTAGCTGGTATTGCCCAGCCCGCCCAGGGTCAGGGTGTGGCTGCCGAGGTTGACCGAACCACCAAGCCCGGCCAGCGAGCCGATGGTCTGGTCGGCCGCCGCCGAAAGATCCAGGCTGGTGCCGACGCCCAGCGTGATCGCACCGGTGGGCGACAGGCTGCCGCCCGCGCCCAGCGCCAACGCGCCCCCGGCCAGGTTGAAGCTGCCGCTCAGCGAATTGGCACCGTTCAAGGTCAGCGTGCCGGCACCGTTCTTGGTCACGTTGCCGGCACCGGATATCGAGCCACTCAATGTCAGCGCATTGCTGCCCAGCAGGTTCAGCGAGCCCCCGCCATTGACCACCAGGTTGTTGCCCAGGGTGAAGCCCGCCGTCGTATCCAGCGAGGCGCTGCCACCGACGGTCAGGTTGCCGCTGCCGAGTGCACCGGCATTGCCCAGCAGCAGGCCGCCGGCATTGAGGTTGACGCCCCCGGAGAACAGGTTTGCGCCGCCGAGAGTAACAATGCCGGTGTTGTTGACCGTCAGCCCACCAGTGCCTGAAAGCACGCCATTCAAGCCGAACGCATTGGTCCCGGCCAGGGATAGATTGCCGCCGAGGTTGAACGCATTGGCCAGATTCAGACCGGCCGTGGAGGATGCGATGGCACCGCCGTTGGCCGTGAACAGCCCTGTGCCGAATGAACCGGCATTGTTGAAATTGACCAGGCCATCATTGAGCGTCGTCGGGCCGGATGCGCCCCATGCGCCCTGCAGGTTCCAGGTACCGCTGTTGACGGTGAGCTTCTGGAAGTTGAGGTACTGGTTCCAGCCCAGTGTGGTCACCGCTCCGCCGGTGCCTGACCCGGGACCGGCGGAACTGTTCTGCAGCACCAGCGCGTTGTTGCCCGCACCGCTGCCGGTACCCGCGTCGACCGTTCCCGCTGCCGCAACCTTCACCCCGGTAACACCCGTAATCACGCCGGCAAGGGCGGTGCCACCGCCGGCCACAACGCTGGAACCCGACACTGCGGTGAAGGTATTGCCGCCGGTTGAATCACCCAGATGAACGCTACCGTTGACCGCCCCAGCATTGAGGAACGTATTACCGCCAGAAGCGCCCAGGCCGACGCGTCCGTCGATGGTACCGGTGTTGGTCACATTCGCTGCCGCGCCACCATAGGTCACCACCGTGGTCGCGTCGGAAACGCTGCCCACACCGATCAAGGACGTGCTGATCAGGCCGGCATTGTTGATGGTGGTGGTGCCGTTGACGTTCTGTGCCACCAGCGCCTGTCCACCGAAGCCCAGCAGCGTTGCGATGTTGACGACACCCTTGATCTGTCCACTGGCGTTGTTGTTGACGACGATCGCGCTGTTGTTGGCGGAACCATTGCCGATGACCAGGCCGGGCGAGGCGAGGACGATC
Organism: Stenotrophomonas maltophilia group sp. RNC7; assembly: GCF_030910085.1. Classification (NCBI taxonomy): domain Bacteria; kingdom Pseudomonadati; phylum Pseudomonadota; class Gammaproteobacteria; order Lysobacterales; family Lysobacteraceae; genus Stenotrophomonas; species Stenotrophomonas maltophilia group sp. RNC7. Next base: position 65,867 of record NZ_JAVFVN010000867.1, read on the forward strand.
GAGCTCGGATCGATCGTGCCATTGTTGTTGACCGTCACGTTGTCGCCGGTCAGCGTTGCTGCGTTGCCTCCACCTACGATCGGCGGCGTACGCAGCAATGCACCCGCGGCGATGTTCAGCGTGAGGCCGTTGGTCGCGTTGGAGTAGTTGTTGATGGTGGTGGTGCTGTCGCAGTTTACGGTCGTGGTACCCGTGCACGCTGCGAATGCCGATCCACTGGCCAGTGTGGCGGCCAATGCCGCCGCCAGCTGCTGCGTCCGCAATCGCGGTACCCGCCCTGCGCTGACCGCGCTTCCCCCGGGATTCTGGGCGACCTCCGAAGCAACCTGCATTACCCCAAGGGCACGATTGAAAACCAGACGGTAAATGCGGTTCATCGGTAAATCTCCATGAAAAGACCGGATGGCACAGCTGGCAGGTTTTTTTGGAGAAAATGCGGGCCACCCCTGCTCCCGATACGGGAACAAGGCCTGAAGGCATTAACTCCTTAAAATCTTCACATCTTCACCTGATCGCACCCAGGGACAGGTACGTCAGCGTGTCCCTCAAGGCGAAAACTCCCCGATTTCGCCCGACGAATGGCGGCACTGTGCGACCGGCGGTGCCAGCGGCATGTGAATCACGCGCGCCATTTTCATGACGCACGTCAAATAAAAGGGGCCGGCATAATGGTTTTGCCGAAAATGCATATCGTTGTATGTGGCGGGGAATCCGTGCCCGCCATGAGTAAATAAATTCAGCTACTGGAGAGTTTCATCAGCACCAGGCCGGAAACAATCAGCACCGCTGCACCGATCCGCATCGGGCTGACCTGCTCACCCAGGAATACGATGCCGACCACGAACGCGCCGACCGCGCCGATGCCGGTCCAGATCGTATAGGCGGTGCCCAGCGGCAGGCTGCGCATGGCCACCGCCAGCAGCCAGAAGCTGGCGATCATGCCGATGATCGTGACCACGGTGGGGGTGAGCCGGGTGAAGCCTTCGGACTGCTTCATGGATACGGCCCAGACGATTTCCAGCAGGCCGGCAAACAATAGATAGATCCAGGCCATGACGGCCCTCCTCTTGGTAGGGCCAGGCCGTCCTGGTCTTTGATTCCCGATGTGGGGGAGGTCGTTCCTCCTGGCCGGCATTCTAGCAACGGGGGCCACGCCCGGCCGCCGTGGCCAGGAACGGGTTACAGCCGGTTCAGTGCGTGACGCTGGCGTCGATGGCCCGGCCTGCGCTAGAATGAGGGTCTGCCATCGGTCAGCCGATGTGCGGTCCGGCTGTGGTCTCCGGCGCATCGCGCGCTGCTTCCCCTGATCCGTGAACTGGCCGCCCACCGGGCGGCCAACGTCTCTATGGTGGCCCCGTCGGCCCCTCGCGACGCTAGGTCGAAAACCCCGCCAGGGCCGGAAGGCAGCAACGGTATCGATCGACGCGGGCGCCGAGGCCAGCCGGCGGGGCCACCGCCTTTTTCGGCGACGCCCTCGCCTCTGGTAGATGCCACCCTTGGTTGGCGCCCCTCGCCGGGCATGGCCCCGCGCTACTACAGCGCGCGCTCCAGCGCCTCCAGTTCGGCGGCCAGCGCCGCATCGGCGGGCTGGCCGGTCCTGCTCACGGCGGATCCTGCACCAGCACGTGCGGCGCAGTCGGGTCGGCCAGCGGCACGCACTGCCCCGGCTGCGCCACGCGGTGCCCGCGCGCGGCCAGCGCCTGGCCATCGGCCACGCTGGCGTAGTGGTAGAGCATCATCCGCGCCTGCAGTTCGATGCTGTACTCACGCTCCAGGTCGTCCACGCCCGTGTGTGACGGGTTGCCGTGCAGGCCGCAGTCGTGGGCGATCAGTTCGTTGTCGTCGGCGTAGCGCGCCAGCATCTCCGGAATCGGCCGGGTATCGCCGCTCCAGGTCAGCGCGCCCTGCAGGCGCAGGCCATAGGCCGTCTCCGGCCAGTGATGGCGCACCGGAAACACCTCCAGGCGCACCCCCTCATGCCAGAACGCCTCGCCCACCACGATCAGGTGGAAGGCATCCCAGAAATTCGCACCGCCCTCAGCCAGCACGTTCGGATAGTCAGCAATGCGCTTGTGCAGCAGCGGCACCACCGTGGCAGGCACGTACAGGCGCACCTTGCCGCGCCGGTGCGCATTGAAGAAAGTGTCCACGAACAGGCGCTCGAAGCCGGCCACATGGTCCAGGTGCACATGGGTGACGAACAGCGCCTGCGGCATGTGCCCGTAGTGCGCCTTGAACGCGGTGAGGCCTTCACCGCCGCAATCGATGGTCAGCCACGGGCGACCACCGCGCTCGATCACCGACATCGGCGATCCCAGCTCGACCGCCGACGCATTGCCGACGCCGAGGAAACGCAACGACCAGTCCATCAGGTGCCCCGGTTCCAGGCCATGTCATAGGCACGGCGCAGCCGTGCGTAGTCCTTCTGCACATCTTCCACGCTGCGCTCGCCGCGCAGCTTGATCAGCGAGCGCAGCAACCGCTTGAGGTTGCGTTCGCGCCAGCCGGTGGCAGGGATGCGGATCACCCCACGGTCGAAATCGATCAGCCAGCCATGACCACTGCCATCGAACAGGATGTTGTGCGCGTTGAGGTCGGCATGGTCCAGGCCGGCACGGTGGAAACGGGCGATCAGCCGCCCGGTCTCCTCCCAGGGCGCGCCCCGGCCCGCAACCAGTGCGCGGTCGGCCAGCGAGCGCACGCCCTCGATCCGTTCCATCAGGATCGCGGCCCGGTAGCGCAGGCCCTCGCGCATGTAGAACGCGGCGATCGGCCGTGGCACCGGCAACTTCTTCTCGCGCAGCGCGCGCATCAAGCGGAATTCGGCGAAGCTGCGGGTCCGGTCCGAGCCGCGCCAGAGGTATTGGTCGAGGCTGATCCGGGCCGCCATGCCGCCGCGCAGATAGTGGCGCAGCACGCTGGCACCGAACGGCGCATCGACGAACCAGGCGCTGCCGCGGCCGCCCTCGCCCACCGGGCGGGCCTTGCTGCCCCAGTGCTGGGGCGAGAACAGGCCAATATCGGCTTGCCGCAGCCGCTCGCGGTCGAACAGAATGGCCCCGATGCCGCGACCCTCGCGGCATGGCGTCAGCGCTTCATTGGCGTCGAATGCGACCATTTCATTGAGTCTAACAACACATGGCATCAGCGTCCTCCTCCTTGTGCCTCCTGCGCCTGTCCGCACTCGGCGACGTCACCCACGTGGTGCCCCTGGTGCGCACCCTGCAGGCTGCGCGCCCGGACACGCCGATCCACTGGATCATCGACAAGGTTGGCCACAAGCTGCTTGACGGCCTGCCCGGCGTCACCTTCCATGCCTACGACAAGAAGAGCGGCATGGCCGGGGTCAAGGAACTGCGCAGGCAACTGCCACCGGGGCGCTTTGAAGCGCTGTTGCAGATGCAGGTCGCGTTCCGCGCCAACCTGCTGTCGGCCTTCATTCCGGCCGAGCGCCGCATCGGATACGACCGCAGCCGCTCCAAGGACCTGCACGGGCTCTTCATCAACGAGCGTATTCCCGATCGCCCCGGCATCCACGTGCTGGATGCCATCGGCAGCTTCTGCGAGCCGCTGGGCCTGCGCCAGACCGAAGTCAGCTGGGATCTGGCCGTGCCGCCCTCCGCCTTCGAGTGGGCCGCCGCGCAGTGGCAGGACGATGGCCGCCCGGTGCTGATGATCTCGCCCTGCTCCAGCCACGTGCGCCGCAACTGGTACGCCGACCGCTACGCCGCGGTGGCCAACCATGCCGTCCAGCGCGGTTGGCGGGTGGTGCTGTGCGGTGGCCGCAGCGAACTGGAGCGCCACATGGCCGATGCGATCCAGGCGCAGCTGCAGACGCCGGCACTGGACCTGGTCGGCAAGGACACGCTCAAGCAGCTGCCCGCCCTGCTGGCCCGCGCCAACCTGGTGATGACCCCGGACTCGGGCCCGATGCACATCGCCAACGCAATGGGCACCAAGGTGCTGGGACTGCATGCGGCCAGCAACCCGAACCGCAGTGGCCCGTACTCGGACCGCCGCTACTGCGTGGACCGCTACGACGATGCGGCACGCAAGTACCTGGCCAAGCAGGCCGCCGATCTGAAGTGGGGCACCAAGATCGAGTTCGACGATGTGATGGAACTGATCACCGTGGAAGACGGCATCGCCGCCTTCGAACGCTACGTCGCCGACCACCTGGGGTGAGCGGCGAGCGGCGAGCGGCGTGGGATTACGCGCGCTGCGCGTAATCCTGGTAGGACTTCTCTTCCACGTACGCCGAACCCAGCGCCAGGTTGATCGCCTTCTTGATGCGCGCGCGTTCGTCGTTGCGCAGGTAGACGCTGCGCGCCAGGTCGATGAAGCCCTGGTCGAACGCCTGCGCCTTCTCCTTCAGGCGGATGTCGTCCTCGATGTCCCACAGCTGTTCGTTGACGGCCTTCAACTCGGCACGCAGCTTGGCGATGTCCTTCACCGCCGCCGGGTGTGCCATCCAGGTCTTCTCCAGCGCCGACAGCTCCCTGCGCACATTGGCCAGCTTGCCCTCGTCGCTGATGCGCTCGGACTTGATCTGCAGGATCGAGATCTTGTCCAGCAGCTCGCCGAAGGAAACGGGGACGAGGATTTCAGCGGTCATCGGGAAAAGCTCCAGCAGGTGATGCGTACATGGTAACCCGCAGCGTCCGCACGGATATCCCGGGTAGATCCACGCCATGCGTGGATGAGCCTGCCAGCAGGAACAGCATCCACGCACCGCGCGGATCTCCCATGATGCATCTGGAGGACCAAGCCCTTCTGTTGAGGGGCTGCCCCGACAGGGGCGGGGAGAGGCCGGCAAAGGGAGGGGCCCACGCGTTGCACAGCAACGTGTGGGGCGACGCGCAGAGCGCGTCGCGTCCCGCGCCAGATAAAGAAAAAGGGCTGCCTCTCGGCAGCCCTTTTTCTTTATCTGGCGGAGAGGGGGGGATTCGAACCCCCGAGGCGCTATAAACGCCTGCCTGATTTCGAGTCAGGTACATTCAACCACTCTGCCACCTCTCCGGGTGGTCCCCGGCGGACCGGGGACGCGCATCATACGAGGAAGCGAGGCCGGCGACAAGTCATTCCGGTCAACGAAGTGAAAATTTCCTGAGTGCATGCCTTGCCGGATGCCTGCAGCCCCCCGATGATGCCTATCTCCCCAGCAATACCCCGCCCCCGCACACCATGATCGAATTCGGACACCTCACCCACCCCGGCCTGCGCCGCGAGCTCAACGAAGACACCTACTACGGTGACAGCGAGCTGGCCCTGTGGCTGGTGGCCGATGGCATGGGCGGCCACGCCTGCGGCGAGGTGGCCAGCGCGCTGGCCCGCGAAACCATCGTGCGCGAGATCCGCCGTGGCGCGCCGCTGGCCCAGGCCATCCGCACCGCCGACGAAGAGATCATCCGCGCCTCGCGGCGGCGCAACGACACCCTGCCGATGGGTACCACCGTGGTCGCCGCACGCGTGCAGGGCAATCGCTATGAAGTGGCATGGGTCGGCGACAGCCGTGCCTACCTCTGGCGTGACGGCCAGCTGGCACAGCTCAGCCAGGATCACAGCGTGGTGCAGGAACTGGTCGCGCAGGGCAACCTGACGGCCGAACAGGCACGCGCGCATCCACATCGCAACGTGGTCACCCAGGCGCTGGGCGTCACCGATCCGGCACATCTGAACGTGGCCACCACCAGCGGCGAGCTGCGCCCCGGCATGCAGCTGCTGCTGTGCAGTGACGGCCTGACCGAGGAAGTGGACGACCGCGGCATCGCCCGCACCCTCGCCTTCGAGGATGCAAGCGCACAGGAATGCGTGGACACGCTGGTCGCCGCCGCGCTCGACGGCGGTGGCCGCGACAACATCAGCGTCATCCTGGTGCGCTGCCACTGAACCTGGTGCATGAGCCGAGCATGGGCTCGGCTCTACAGTAGATCTACGCCATGCGTGGATGTTTATGCGCTGGCGGGCTCTTCCACCTTCGGCCCATCCCACAATGCGTGGCCGGCCTTCTTGCGCAGCCGCTCCAGTCGCGCGGCATGCGCTTCCAGCTCCGACGGCGTGGCCAGCACGCGCGGGCGCGGCAGCAGCTTGCTGGTGTCGAAGGCCTGCAGCGCGGCACCGGCGCCACCGCCGTCATCGTCGCCCAGGCCGAAGCCGATCTCTTCCTGGCCCGAGGTCAGCGCGATATAGACGTCACCCAGGATCTGCGCGTCGAGCAGGCCGCCATGCAGCGCACGGTGCGAATTGTCCACGCCCAGGCGCTTGCACAGCGCATCCAGCGAATTGCGCTGGCCCGGGAAGCGCTCGCGCGCCATCACCAGGGTATCGATCACCGTGCAGCGATCGGTGATCTTTCCATACTGCGGGCCCAGCAACGACAGCTCGTTGTCGAGGAAGCCCAGGTCGAACGCCGCGTTGTGGATGATCAGCTCGGCGCCATCGATGAAGGCCAGGAATTCATCGGCGATCTGCGCGAAGTCCGGCTTGTCAGCCAGGAACTCCAGGGTCAGGCCGGTGACTTCCTGCGCGCCCTGTTCGAACTCGCAGTCCGGCTTGATGTACTGGTGGTAGTTGTTGCCGGTCGGGCGGCGCTTGAACAGCTCCACGCAGCCGATTTCGACGATGCGGTTGCCCTTCTTCCACTCCAGGCCGGTGGTTTCGGTATCGAGGATGATCTGACGCATGGGCTCAGTTTACCGGGCTGGCGTCGCGGATCTGGATGGCCGCGTTGCGCGCCAGGGTATCCACCCGCTCATTGTCCGGATCGCCGGAGTGGCCCTTCACCCAGCGCCAGTCGATCTGGTGCCGCAGCGTGGCCGCATGCAGGCGCTCCCACAGCTCGCGGTTCTTCACCGGGTCACCGCCGGCGGTCTTCCAGTTCTTGCGGATCCAGCCGGGCATCCATTGGGTCAGGCCCTGCCGCACATACTGCGAATCGGTATAGAGCACGATGTTGCACGGCTCGGTCAGCGTTTCCAGGCCGGAAATGGCCGCCATCAGCTCCATCCGGTTGTTGGTGGTGTGCGCTTCGCCGCCGCTCAGTTCACGCTCGTGGCCCTTGTAGCGCAGCAGCGCAGCCCAGCCGCCGGGGCCGGGATTGCCAAGGCAGGAACCGTCGGTGTGGATTTCAATGGTTTTCAATACAACTCCAGATCAGGTAGCAACGGTGCCGTGCCAACGCACCGGCAACGGTTTCGGCCCGGGCAGGGCCAGCGTTCGTTTTTCAGCATGGAACAGGCAGGCTGCGCGCAGTGGCGACCAACCGCCCGCGCGACGGCTGCCGGCGCCGCGCCAGAGCGGGCCGAGGAAACGCATATCGTCGCACTCCAGCCCGTGGCGGCCGAGCAGCAGGCGGATCCGCTGCGGCGTGCGCACCACCAGCCCATGCTGGCGCCAGTGCGTGCGGTAAGGGCTGAACGGGTTGAGGCTGCTCAGCCACAGGTGGCCGCCCGGCATCAGCACGCGCTCGCACTCATCGAGCAACCGATCAGCGTCGGCTGCGGTGACATGCTGCAGCACGACCGCATTGACGCTTTCATTGGCCAGCGGCAGCGGCAACGCACAGCGGGTGTCGCCGGCATAGCCGTGCCCCTGCCGGTACAGGCGCAGGCCGCGCCCGCCAAGCTGCGCATCGTCCAGCCATGCGGCACTCGGCGCGATCCACAGCCAGGGCTGCACCGGCAGCAACGACAGCTGCGGCAGCAGCAGTTGCCGCTCCAGAACGCGCAGGGCTTCCGCCGGTTCGCTGTCGAACCACGGGGTCTGGCTCGCTTGACGGGTGCTCTGCAGCGCGGGCATGGTCCAATTCTATGCGACTGACTGCCCTGCCCGCATTTGCGGACAACTACATCTGGACCTTGATCGACGACGACGGCGCCGCCGTGGTCGTCGATCCCGGCGATGCCGCGCCGGTGCTTGCGCTCGCCGATCAGGGCCTGCGCGTGGACACGATCCTGCTCACCCATCATCACGATGACCACATCGGTGGCGTGCCCGTGCTGCAGGCACGCTTTCCCGGAGTCCGGGTGATCGCACCCGTCGAGGAGCGCATCCCCACGGCAACCGAACGGGTCGGCGAAGGTGAACGCGTTCAGGCACTGGGCCGGGCGTTCCACGTACTATCCGTGCCCGGGCATACCCGCAGCCACATCGCGTTTCACACTGCTGAACATCTTTTCAGCGGAGATTCGTTGTTCAGCCTGGGCTGTGGACGCCTGTTCGAAGGTACGCCGTCCCAGCTGCTGGCATCGATGCGCAAGCTGGGTACCTTGCCCGCGCAACTGCTGCTTTGTTGCGCTCATGAGTACACCGTGTCAAATGCCGTCTTCGCGCGGCATGTCGACCCCGCCAACGCTGCCTTGCGGCAGCGCCAAGAGGAGGCTTTGGCCATGCGCCGCGATGACCGTTCCACCCTGCCGGTAACCCTGGCCAGCGAATTCGACTGCAATCCGTTCCTGCGTGTGCACACTGCGCCGATCCGCGCGTCGGTGTCGGCACACCTGGGCCGTGACGTCGTTGACGACGTCGACGTGATGGCCGGTCTCCGGCACTGGAAAGACGGCTTCCGCGCATGATGCGCCGAAGTCTGCCGCTGGCCCTGGGCCTGGTCCTGGGGCTGGCCGGAACCGCCGGCGCCCAGTCGCTGGGCGCTGGCATCGGCCAGAACCTGACCGCCGCCGCCGCCCTGCCGCTGGATCCGGCCGCGTTGCCGGCCGCGTCGGTCCGCAACGGCCAGGAAATCTTCTCCAGCTTCCGCGATGGCCTGGCCGAGCCCACCTGCAATGCCGAGGCCACCAGCCCGCGCTGGCAGAAGCAGTTCGCCCACGCCCCGTCGCGCCTGGCCAACCAGGATGACGATGCACTGGTGCTGTTCGGCTATGTGGTCGAAGAGCTGCGCAAGGCCAACCTGCCCACCGAGTTCGCACTGATTCCCTTCGTGGAAAGCGGCTACCGGCCCAATGCCCGCAACGGCAGCGGCCCAACCGGCCTATGGCAGTTCATCGCCACCACAGCGCGCAATCACCGCGTGCCCATGGCCAACGGCTACGACGGCCGCCTGTCGGCGGTCGATTCCACCCAGGCCGCAGTGCGCTACCTGAAGACCCTGCACGGCATGTTCGGCGGTGACTGGCGCCTGGCCACCATGGCCTACAACGCCGGCGAGTACCGCGTGCTGCAATCCATGCGAAAGGCCGGCATGAACGCGCAGAACGCCAAGCCCTCGGCGCTGCCCGGCCTGTCGCCGGTCACCCATGCCTACGTCGAGAAGCTGCATGCCCTGGCCTGCGTACTGGAAGACGTGGAAGACCAGCCAGGGGTCATGGCCTCGCTGGACCGCACCGTGCCCGTACTGAAGGACCACACCCTGCCCGCCGGCACCAGCGTCCAGCAGTGGGCCGCACAGCGCGCCCTGGACCCGGCCAGGATCGTCCGTCTCAACCCCGCCCTGGCGGGCGGTGGACGCGTCTCGTCCGGCACCACCCGCGTGCTGGCGCCGGTCTCGGCCGCCAACGCGACCGTGGCGGACACCGCCACCGCACTGGTGGCCAGTAGCGTACCTGTTGCCGCCGCCTCGCCAGCGCCGCAGGTCGCCAAGACCGTGGCCGCGATCGCCGATCGTCCGCGCAGCCGTCGCCACACCGTGCGTGATGGTGAATCGGCCTGGACCATCGCCCGCCGCTATGGCATGCCGGTCAAGGCGCTTCTTTCGCTGAACGGCCTGAGCGGCAGCAGCGTGCTGAAGCCGGGTGCGGTGCTGCGCGTCGAAGACTGACGCGCAGGCCAGGCCCTCCTGTAGAGCCGAGCCCCTGCTCGGCTTTTTTCTTGCCTGCGACTTGTCGGGGTTCATGACCAGCCGAGCATGGGCTCGGCTCTACAATTCAATTTCCAGCAGCGCCCGCACAAAAAAAGGCCCGGCAATGCCGGGCCTTCTTCGATCTGCTCGCCGCGAGGCTTACAGGTTCGCTTCGGTGGTCTGGATCATGAACTTCTTGCGCATCGCCTCGATGTAGGCCTTGGCCGCGGCCATGCCGTCGATCTGGCTCAGCTGTTCCTTCAGCTGCTTCTGCTGCTCTGCAGTCACTTCCTTGATGTCGCCCGGATTGACCTTGTTCACCGCGAACAGCAGCGCGTGGCCGTTGACGTCGACCTTGCCATAGCTCGGCTTGCCTTCGGCCGGCACCGGCGCGCTGAAGATCGCGCGGTTGATTTCCGGGGTCGGCACCGGCTGGCTGCGCGGCAGGCCCGGCATCGGGCTCAGCTGCAGCTTCTCGCTGGCAGCCAGCGACTGCAGGGTGGCGCCCGCCTTCAGCTTGGCCAGGATGGCCTCGGCCGCCTTGTCGCTGGCCTGGCGCTGGCGATCAGCACGGATCGCAGCGATCACCTGTTCGCGGGCCTTGTCCAGCGGCAGGGCCTGTTCCGGGGTGTGTGCAGCCACACGGATGACCACGCTGTGGTTGGTCGCGCCGCCCAGGGCGATCGGGTCACTGGCGGTACCGTCCTGCACCAGCACGTCGGAGAAGGCGGCACGCAGCACGGTCGGGTCAGCGGCGATGCCGCTGGCGGTCGCGCGGGTGATCGGGCCCAGGGTCTGCAGCGGCAGGTTCACTTCCTTGGCCGCAGCGGCCAGGTCGCTCGGGCTCTTGTTGATGGCATCGACCAGGCGACCGGCCAGTTCGTTGAAGCCGCGCTCGCCGTCGGCCTTCAGCTGCTCGGCAGCCAGCGTGTCACGCACTTCCTCGAACGACTTGCCCTGGCCACCGCGCACAGCGGCCACCTTGATGATGTGGTAACCGAACTCAGTCTTCACCGGGCCGATCACGTCACCGGCCTTGGCCGCAAACAGCGCGTCCTCGAACGGCTTGACCATCGCACCGCGCTCGACCCAACCCAGGTCACCGCCCTGGTCCTTGGAGCCCGGATCTTCCGAATTGGCCTTGGCCAGCGCAGCGAAGTCGGCACCGGCCGCCTTGGCTTCGGCAGCGATCTTGTTCGCCTTGGCTTCGGCGCCGTCACCGGTGATCAGGATGTGCGAGGCCTGGCGCTGCTCCGGCGAGGTGAACTTTGCCTTTTCCTCTTCATAGCGCTTGCGCAGGGTCGCTTCATCGGCCGGGGTCGGTGCCGGCAGGTTCGCACCGTTGATCTCGACGTACTCCAGCGACACGCTCTCGGCCTGGCGGAAATCCTTGCCGTGGCTGTCGTACCACTTCTTGATCTGATCATCGGTGACCGGCGCGGTATCGGCCGGTACGGGCGGCAACGCGGCCAGCTCGACGTCGCGGGTTTCGCCCAGCAGCTTCAACAGGCGCTCGGTCTCGGCCTGGGTGACGAAGCCGGAGCTCTGCAGGCCCGATGGGATCACCGACTGCTGCAGGCTCTCACGCACCAGTTCCTGGAACTGGGTCGGGGTACGCGGCGGATTGCCACCGGCCAATGCCAGGCGGTAGTTGTTCTCGTTGAACTTGCCGTTCGAATCGAGGAACGCCGGCATGGTCGCGATGTACTCGCGCACCGCGCCGTCGCCGATCACCACGCCCGCCTGTTCACCGACCAGACGCACGACCTGTTCGTCGATCAGCTGATCGAGCACGGCCATCTTGTTCTCGGTGCTCTCGAACGCGCGCGGGTCGAAGTTGTCGCCCTGCTGCTGGCGCTCACGCATGCGCTCCTGCTCGAAACGCGTGCGGAAATCCTGCGAGCTGATCTCATGGTGCTGCCACAGCATGCGCACCGGCCACCACGACGGCGCCGAACGCCACCAGGTTGGCGGCGCGGAAACCTTGGCCACGTTCTGTGCGCCAACGCCACCGAGGTAGCTGTTGTCGATCACGAACAGGAACGGAATCATCAGCAGCCCCAGGATCACGGTGACGATCCAGCCTGAGGTCTTGTCGCGGAGTTTCTGCAGCATGGTGAGGAATCACAAGGCCTGATTGGCGAGCCCGGCAGTGTAACCCGCTTCGCCGCAGGGACCAAAAGCAGCACCGACGCGGCCTGCGCCCACTTGCGCAGGCAGGCACCATCAGTGCATCGGCCAACTCCACATCCTGGCGCAAAGAAAAAGCCCCCGGCTTGCGCCGAGGGCTTTTAGAGTTGGCGGAGCGGACGGGACTCGAACCCGCGACCTCCGGCGTGACAGGCCAGCATTCTAACCAGCTGAACTACCGCTCCACACTCAAACTTTTACCGCGGTGCTGTGGTGGGTGCTGAGGGTTTCGAACCCCCGACCCTCTCCGTGTAAAGGAGACGCTCTACCGCTGAGCTAAGCACCCCAGCGAGCCGCTTAGTTTACAGCATCCTTCAGGGCCTTGCCAGCCTTGAACGACGGATTCTTCGAAGCAGCGATCTTGATGGTGTCGCCGGTCTTCGGGTTGCGGCCGGTGCGGGCAGCACGGTCGCGGACCTGGAAGGTACCGAAGCCAACCAGGGTGACCGCATCGCCGTCCTTCAGCGCCTTGGTGATGGCAGCAACGACGGCATCGACAGCGCGGCTGGACTCTGCCTTGGTCAGGTCGGCAGCTTCAGCAACGGCATCGATCAATTCGGTCTTGTTCATTCTCTACAACTCCTTTGGCGGTGGGTTCCGCTTATTCGACAGGGAAGCAACCGCACGCCATCTGCACGCGGCCGCCATGTGGAAACGGTTCGCCGAATCCAGCGATCACCAGACTGCGACCACTCATTCGCGAGTGCTGCTTTTATACCAGTGGCCCTACCCCCACGCAAGCTGGAAAGCCAGCAACGACGCGGGTTTCGGGCCATTGGACAGCGCGCGTCAATGCTTGACGCGCGCGTTTCCACTCGGTTTGGCCTTGCTGCGCACCGTGACACGCTGCGCACTCTTGCGCGCCTTCTTCGGTGCCAACGGACGCTCCAGCGCCAGGTCCAGGACTTCTTCGATGTACTTCACCGGCACGATCTTCAGATCGCGGGTGACGTTGGCCGGGATGTCGGCCAGGTCCTTGCGGTTCTCTTCCGGGATGATGACCGTGCGGATGCCGCCACGCAGTGCGGCCAGCAGCTTCTCCTTCAGGCCACCGATGGCAGTGACGCGACCACGCAGGGTGATCTCGCCGGTCATCGCCACGTCGGCGCGCACCGGCACCCTGGTCAGCATCGACACCAGCGAGGTGACCATCGCCGCGCCGGCACTCGGACCATCCTTCGGCGTGGCGCCATCGGGCACGTGCAGGTGCACGTCGTGCTTCTGCAGGAAGTCGCTGTCGATGCCAAAGCCCACGGCGCGCGAACGCACCACCGACAGCGCGGCCGACGCCGATTCCTTCATCACGTTGCCGAGCTGGCCGGTCAGGATCAGCTGGCCCTTGCCCGGCACCAGGGTCGATTCGATCTGCAGCAGGTCGCCACCGACTTCGGTCCAGGCCAGGCCGGTGACCAGGCCGATTTCATTCTCTTCCTCGGCACGGCCGAAGTCGAAGCGACGCACGCCCAGGTACTTGTCCAGGTTCTTGCTGGACACATTGACCAGCGCCTTGGGCTTCTTCGCACCCTTCTTCGCCTTCACCGGCTGCGGGCCGGCCAGCGCGATCTCCTTCACCACCTTGCGGCAGATCTTGGCGATCTCGCGTTCCAGGTTGCGCACGCCCGATTCGCGCGTGTAGTAGCGCACGATGTCCTGGATGGCGTCACTGCCGATTTCCAGTTCTTCCGGCTGCAGGCCGTTGGCCTTGACCTGCTTCGGCACCAGGTAGCGGGTGGCAATGTTGAGCTTCTCGTCCTCGGTGTAGCCGGGGATGCGGATCACTTCCATGCGGTCCAGCAGCGGGCCGGGAATGTTGAGCGAGTTCGAGGTGGCCACGAACATCACTTCGGACAGGTCCAGGTCCACTTCCAGGTAGTGGTCGTTGAATGCGTTGTTCTGCTCCGGATCGAGCACTTCCAGCAGCGCCGAAGACGGATCGCCACGGAAGTCCATCGACATCTTGTCGATCTCGTCGAGCACGAACAGCGGGTTCTTGCTGCCGACCTTGTTGAGGTTCTGCACGATGCGGCCCGGCATGGAACCGACGTAGGTACGGCGGTGGCCACGGATTTCGGCCTCGTCGCGCACGCCGCCCAGCGACATGCGCACGAACTTGCGGTTGGTGGCCTTGGCAATCGACTGGCCCAGCGAGGTCTTGCCCACGCCCGGCGGCCCGACCAGGCACAGGATCGGGCCCTTCATCTGCTTCACGCGCGACTGCACCGCCAGGTATTCAAGAATGCGCTCCTTGACCTTCTCCAGGCCGTAGTGGTCGGCATCGAGCGTATCCTGCGCGACCTTCAGGTCCTTGCGCACCTTGCTGCGCTTCTTCCACGGCACGCCCAGCAGCCACTCCAGGTAGTTGCGCACGACCGCGGCTTCGGCCGACATCGGCGACATCTGCTTGAGCTTGTTCAGTTCGTTGCGTGCCTTGGCTTCAACGGCCTTCGGCATGCCGGCTTCGGCGATCTTGCGGGCCAGCTCTTCCAGCTCGCCCGGCGCGTCGTCCAGGTCACCCAGTTCCTTCTGGATGGCCTTCATCTGTTCGTTGAGGTAGTACTCGCGCTGGCTCTTCTCCATCTGCGACTTCACGCGGCCGCGGATGCGCTTTTCCATCTGCTGCACGTCGATCTCGCCATCGACCAGGCCGACCAGCATCTCCAGGCGATCGCCGACGGCCAGCGTTTCCAGCAGGCGCTGCTTGTCGGCCAGGCGCACGCTGATGTGCGCGGCGATGGTGTCGGCCAGGCGCGCCGGCTCATCGATGCCCGACAGCGTCTGCAGCAGTTCCGGCGGCAGCTTGCGGTTGGTCTTCACGTACTGCTCGAACAGCGACATCAGCGAGCGGGCAATCGCCTCGACCTCGCGCGCTTCGCGCTCGTCGGTGGCGTCGATTTCCACCGCCTGCCCATGCAGCGAGCCGTTGCGCTCGTCGACGTGGGTGACCTGCACGCGCGACAGGCCTTCGACCAGCACCTTGATGGTGCCGTCGGGCAGCTTCAGCAGTTGCAGCACCTGCGCCAGCGTACCGACCTGGTAGAGGTCGGCCGCATGCGGGTCGTCGGTTTCGGCCGACTTCTGCGCCAGCAGCAGGATGCGCTTGTCCGCCTCCATTGCCTGTTCGAGCGCGTGCATGGACTTGTCACGGCCGACGAACAGCGGGATGACCATGTGCGGGAACACCACTACGTCGCGCAGCGGCAGGACCGGCAGGTCGAGGGTTTCACTTGGGGAACGGGCCATGGGGGCTCCAGGGAAGGGGGAAAACCGCCTCCGGGAGGGCATCTTCCGGAGACAAAAAAAGCCGATGGCCCCGTTATGGGGCCATCGGCTTTCAGATGCAAGGCATTCCTTTAAAATCCTTTCCAATCAACAACCTGGAAGGATCACTCGGCGCCTGCGGCCTTCTGTTCAGGGGCGGCCGGGGTCTGGTAGATCAGGTACGGCTCGGACTTGTGCTCGATCACCGATTCGTCCACGACCACCTTGCTGACGTTCTCCTGCGACGGCAGGTCATACATGGTGTCCAGCAGGACCGATTCGACGATGGTGCGCAGGCCACGGGCGCCAGTCTTGCGCTTGAGCGCCTTCCTGGCGATGGCCGACAACGCGTCCGGACGGAACTCCAGCTCCACGTTTTCCATCTCGAACAGCTTCTTGAACTGCTTGGTGATGGCGTTCTTCGGCTCGGTCAGGATCTTGATCAGGGCCGGCTCGTCCAGCTCCTCCAGGGTCGCGACCACCGGCAGGCGGCCGACGAACTCGGGAATCAGGCCGAACTTGATCAGGTCTTCCGGCTCGACTTCCGCCAGCACCTTGCCCACTTCCTGCTTGCGCTCGCTGCTCTTCACCTTGGCACCGAAGCCGATGCTGCCGACGTCGGTGGAACGCGCCTGGATCACCTTGTCCAGCCCGGCGAACGCGCCGCCGCAGATGAACAGGATGTTCTTGGTGTCCACCTGCAGGAATTCCTGCTGCGGGTGCTTGCGGCCGCCCTGCGGCGGAACGCTGGCCACGGTACCTTCGATCAGCTTCAGCAGGGCCTGCTGCACGCCTTCGCCGGACACATCGCGGGTAATCGACGGGTTCTCGCTCTTGCGCGAGATCTTGTCGATTTCATCGATGTAGACGATGCCCTGCTGCGCCTTCTCGACGTCGTAGTCGCACTTCTGCAGCAGCTTCTGGATGATGTTCTCCACGTCCTCGCCCACGTAACCCGCTTCGGTCAGCGTGGTGGCGTCGGCCATGGTGAACGGCACGTTGAGCAGGCGGGCCAGGGTCTCGGCCAGCAGCGTCTTGCCCGAACCGGTCGGGCCGACCAGCAGGATGTTCGACTTCGCCAGTTCGACGTCGTCGTTCTTCTGCCGGCTCTCGATGCGCTTGTAGTGGTTGTACACGGCCACTGCCAGCGTGCGCTTGGCACGGTTCTGGCCGATCACGTACTGGTCGAGAACCTCGAGGATCTCGCGCGGCTTGGGCAGCGAACTGCGCGCCGACTGCGCCTTTTCCTCAAGTTCCTCACGGATGATGTCGTTGCACAGCTCCACGCACTCATCGCAGATGAACACGCTCGGACCCGCAATCAGCTTGCGCACTTCATGCTGGCTCTTGCCGCAGAAAGAGCAGTAGAGGATCTTGCCGGTGTCCGTGGAACGACCTTGGCGGTCTTCGCTCATGCTTCGCTTACCCAGTTACCCCACCCGCTGAACGGGGGTTCGATTCGAGAATAGCACAGGGCCGAGGGGACACCAGTCCCACCCGACCCTGCAGGAACGAGGCCTCCCTGGCCCCGTGAAGGCCGGTCAGCCGGCCTGGATCGACTCATCCGGACGACGCTCCAGGACCTGGTCGACCAGACCGTAGGCCTGCGCCTCGAAGGCGCTCTTGAAGTTGTCGCGCTCGGTGTCACGGGCGATCGTCTCCAGCGACTGGCCGGTGTGCTTGGCCAGCACCTCGTTCAGGCGCGAACGCAGGGTCAGGATCTCGCGCGCGTGGATGTCGATGTCGGTGGCCTGGCCCTGGTAGCCACCCAGCGGCTGATGGATCATCACGCGCGAGTTCGGCAGCGCATAGCGCTTGCCGGCTTCGCCCGCGGCCAGCAGCAGGGCGCCCATCGAGGCGGCCTGGCCGATACAGGTGGTGCTCACATTCGGCTTGATGTACTGCATGGTGTCGTAGATCGCCATGCCGGCGGTGACCACGCCACCCGGCGAGTTGATGTAGATGTTGATGTCCTTTTCCGGGTTTTCCGATTCCAGGAACAGCAACTGCGCCACCACCACGTTGGCCATGTGATCGTCGATCGGGCCCACGAGGAAGATCAGGCGCTCCTTCAACAGGCGCGAATAGATGTCGTAGGCACGCTCGCCGCGGCTGGTCTGCTCGACCACCATCGGAACCAGGTTCAGGGCTTTGGTTCGGTTGTCCATTACGTGAGGTACCTATCTTGGGGGGCAACAACCCCGCGCCGGCAAAGGCGCGGGGCATCCGGTGATCCGCCCGGGCTTACTGGCGGATCGCGTCCTGGAACGACAGCTTCTCTTCGGTGTGCTGGGCACGCTCGGCGATCCAGTCGATCACCTGCTCTTCCATCACACGGTTCTGCAGGCCAGACATCAACTGGGGGTCGTTGCGGTACATCTCAATGACCTGCTCCGGCTCTTCGTAGGTCGAAGCGATCAGACGCATCGTTTCATTCAGGCGCTTGGCTTCCAGGCGCAGGTCGTTGATGCGGGCCACTTCACCGACCAGCAGGCCGACCAGCACGCGCTTGGCGGCAGCGTCCTTGAAGCCTTCGTGGGCATCGGCCGGGATCTCGCCGACGTTCTGGCCGTTGCGGCGCAGCTGCTCGACCTGCTGGGCCAGCATGGCGCGGGCTTCGTTCTCGACCAGGCGCGGCGGCATTTCCACCGACGAGTAGGCCGCGATCAGCTGCTCGCCCACTTCGCGGCGCAGGCGGTTCATCAACGCACCCTTCAGCTCGCGCTCCAGGTTGGCGCGGATGTCGCTGCGGAACTGCTCCACATCGCCGCCCTTCACGCCGAAGCTCTTGATGAAGGCTTCGTCGACCGCCGGCACGACCGGCTCGGAGACCTCGGTGACCTTGACGGTGACCTGCACGGTCTTGCCGGCCAGCACCGGCACGCGCCAGTCAGCCGGGAACTCGACGTCCAGGGTCTTCTCTTCGCCCTTGGCCAGGCCGACCAGGCCCTTCTCGATGGTCTCGAACATCATGCCCTGGCCGAGCACGATCGAACCCTTCTCGGTGCCCTCGGCCGGCAGGCGCTCTTCGCCGGCCTGCGACCAGGTTTCCACCGCGACCAGGTCACCGTCCTGCGCGCCACGGCTGACCGGGGCCCAGGTACGACGCTGGTTCTGCAGGTTCTCGATCATCTGGTCGATGTCGGCGTCGGTGATCTCGGCGGTATGGCGCACGACGGTCAGCTTGCTGACGTCGATGTCGCCGAAGTCCGGCACCACTTCCACGGTGGCCACGAAGGAGAACTCACCCTCGTCGCCCTTGTCGATGCGCGGGCTGCCGACGATGCGCAGGTCGTGCTCGCGCACGGCCGCATCGAAGGTTTCGCGCAGCAGGCCGTCCAGCGCCTCGCCACGGACCTGCGCGCCGAAGCGCTGCTCGATCACCTTGGCCGGCACCTTGCCCGGGCGGAAGCCCTTGATGCGGGTGGTACGGGCGATTTCGCCGAGGCGGCCGGCGATGTGGCTCTGCAGACGCTCTTCCGGCAGCGAGAAGCTCAGGCGGCGTTCCAGGTTGCCGGTGGATTCGATCGAAGCTTGCATGTTGACTCCTGCCACCGGTGGCCCAGGCCCCCGGCTCGATGATTGGGATGAAACGGTTGTAAGGACGCGACGTCTGGGACGCGCCTGCTTGCCGCAGCCCTTTAGTTTCGCCCAATTCGGCTTGCACTGCCAGCGCGTGCCGGTCAAGGGGGCGCAGATGGCCCGATCAGGGCGGGGACAGGCCGGCACTGGTGCGAAAGGGGGGACTCGAACCCCCACGCCTTGCGGCACTGGAACCTAAATCCAGGGCGTCTACCAATTCCGCCACTTTCGCGTGGCCGGCGCAGGTGTTCATTGTCGCAGGCGGTGGCGGGAAGCGGAAGGCCTGCACAAAACTGAACATGACAGCCATGTGCTCATTGCCCGCACCAAAGGCCGTCCCGAAGGCGTGCGACCGTTCGGGACGGCAGCGACTCAGTGCTTCGCCTCGGCAGGGGACGCCGGTGCGTCAGCGCCCTGCCCGGCCGCCACATCCACCTTGCGGATGTCCACGCCACCCTTGTCGGTGCGACGCAACCCCATCGCCTCCGGCGCAGCCTCACCCTCCACCGGCTGCGCCGGCTGCATCTGCATGGCGTCACCGACCGGGCGCGCTGGAACCGCCTCCGTACCTGCATCGCGCTCCACGGTCTGCGCCGGATCACGTTCCGGCGCGCAGGCCGCCAGCGCCAGCAACGCAAATGAAACCCACAGCCTCCGGTGCAGTCGTTTCATATCGGCCATCTGGATCTTCCTTCGTACATGCATGCGCCCTCGGCGCGGAAGATCCATTGGGTGCGATGAAGGGCGCAGCGCGGTGAGAAGCAGCGCACAGCATTGAAAACACTGATGACGCGTATGCCCCTGATTTCAGCATCGCTTCAGTAGATCCACGCCATGCGTGCATGAAACGCCACCCGGCGAACAGGCAAGAAAAAAGCCACTTGGCGAACCAAGTGGGAAGCTGCCGCGCATTCGCGCCGCAGCCCCACGCTTTGCGCGGCAAAGCGCGGGCCCCACTTCATCAGCCGCCACATCCCCGCGGCTTCGCCGCGCCCCCTTGACTCAAGGGGGCTCCACTCCAGCCAGCACCGCTGGCATCTGCAGATGCCCCTCAGCGAACAGGCAAGAAAAAAGCCACTTGGCGAACCAAGTGGCTTTCGTCTGGTGGGCTGTCAAGGATTCGAACCTTGGACCTATTGATTAAGAGTCAACTGCTCTACCAACTGAGCTAACAGCCCGAAATCGGGGCGCGAATTATGACCCGATCCGCTCGGCGGGTGCAAGCACTTTTTTCAACGTGGTTGAAACCAGCACTGCGGTCCCGCTGCTGCTGCAGATCCGCGCCGAACGGGTTTGCAACGCGTGCCCCATCGGGGCGATGGGAGTCACACCTATAAGAAAAAAGCCACCTGGCGTACCAGGTGGCTTCTGTCTTGGTGGGCCGTCAAGGATTCGAACCTTGGACCTATTGATTAAGAGTCAACTGCTCTACCAACTGAGCTAACGGCCCGTGAAACTCAGACGCACATTGTAGCGTGCTTTCTGTTTATTGCAATACCGTTTCGGCTGCGCCGATGCGGTTGAATCAGTGGGGTGGCTGAGGGGATTCGAACCCCCGACCACCGGAATCACAATCCGGTACTCTAACCAACTGAGCTACAGCCACCACTGAAACTTTCGCCCCATCGCCGATACCACTGACGCCGGAGCCTTGAACATTGCCTGGGGACTGTCACCAAAGTTTCGGTCCGCCGAAGCGAGTCCGATATTCTGGTGGAGTCCTTGCGCTTTTGCAAGCACTTCTTCACATCCGCCGATGCGATCCCGGTGCTCGCCAATGGCGCGCCCGACAGGAATCGAACCTGTAACCGCCGGCTTAGAAGGCCGGTGCTCTATCCAGTTGAGCTACGGGCGCCCGAACCGGAACGGTGTCCAATCCGACGTGGCGTGGGATTGGTCGGGGTAGAGGGATTCGAACCCCCGACATCCTGCTCCCAAAGCAGGCGCGCTACCAGACTGCGCTATACCCCGGTCTTGCAATCCCCTCGGGTTGGCCCGGGGAGTTGGTCATTGTCGCCAAGCGCGTTGGGAACTGTCAACGAAGGATGCACAGATCCCGGGCCTGCCACAACGCCGAAAGCAGTCATCGGCTATGCTCACGCCCATCGGCCGGATGGCCGTCCCGACCTTCATCCGCACGGAGAACACGCATGCGCAGCGGCAACCCGGCTCTTTCCGAGTCGACTTTCCTCGACCTCGCCAGTGGCTCGGTAGTGACCAGCCCCGACCAGGTCATGACCCTCAATGGCACCGCCAACAAGACCGGCATCCTGCTGCTGTTGACCGTGCTGACCGCGGCGTTCGCCTGGAGCCAGGCGGTCGACGAGTACGGCCAGATTTCCGGCAGCGCGAGCCTGTACGCCATCGGTGGCGCGATTGGCGGCCTGGTGCTGGCATTGATCACCATCTTCAAGAAGGAATGGTCACCGGTCACCGCGCCGATGTACGCGCTGGTCGAAGGCCTGTTCCTGGGCGCCGTGTCGGCCCTGTTCAACATGAAGTATCCGGGCATCGTATTCCAGGCGGTGCTGCTGACCTTCGGCACCCTGGCCGCCCTGCTGTTCGCATACCGCAGCGGCCTGATCAAGGCCACCGAGAACTTCAAGATGGGCGTGGTCGCCGCCACCGGCGGCATCGCCCTGCTCTACCTGGCCTCGTTCGTACTGGGCTTCTTCAACATCAATGTGCCGGTGATCCACGACTCCAGCTGGCTGGGCATTGCCTTCAGCCTGTTCGTGGTGGTCGTGGCCGCGCTGAACCTGGTGCTGGACTTCGATTTCATCGAGACCGGCGTGGCCCAGCGCGCGCCGAAGTACATGGAGTGGTATGGCGCATTCGGCCTGATGGTGACCCTGGTCTGGCTGTATGTGGAGTTCCTGCGCCTGCTGTCGAAGATCCAGCAGCGCTGAACCGGACAGAGCCATAAACGACAAAGGGCGCCTTCGGGGCGCCCTTTTCTCTTTGTAACGCGTGGCTGCTGCATTTCCCGGCTAGCCAGCCACGCCAGCCTGTGCAGCGTAGTGCGCCGCAAGGTGCTCGACCAGCGCGCGCACCTTGGGCGCGAGCGCACGTGCATGCGGGTACAACGCGAAGTAGCGCCGCTGGCCGGCATGCCAGGCCGGCAGCACGCGGATCAGACGACCGGCGCGCAGGTCCTCCTGCACGGTCAGCGCGGTGAACAGGCTGATGCCCATTCCGGCCAGCGCGGCGGCGTACAGCGCAGGCGTGGCATCCACACGCAGGCGCTGCCCGGCTTCAACGCTCACGCAGGCGCCGCGCGGCCCCTGTAACTGCCAGGGCGGCATTGATGGGGTGGGACTGAAACCCAGCAGCGTGTGCTGCTCCAGATCCGCAGCCTGCCGCGGCAGGCCATGCCGGGCCAGGTAGGCCGGTGCGGCGACCAGGATGCGCGGGCAGCTGGCCAGCGCGCGCGCGACCAGCTGGCTGTCCGGCAATGAAGCTGCAATGCGCAGCGCCAGGTCGAAACCACCGCCCACCACATCGACCAGCTGATCATCCGCCGACAGGTCCAGCGTGACCTGCGGGTAACGCTGCAGGAACGAGGGCAGCCAGTGGGGCAGTTCCTGGCTGGCCACTACCTGCGGCACGCTGATCCGCACCCTGCCACTGGGTTGCGCCTGCCCGGCGCGGGCACGATCGTCCGCCTCCTGCAGGCGGTCCAGCAGCGTTGCCGCCTCGCGGTAGTAATCGCGCCCGGCCTCGGTCAATGACAGCCGACGGCTGTTGCGATCGAGCAGGCGTACCTGCAGGTGTTCTTCCAGCTGCCGCAGCTGCCGCGACATCGCCGAGTGGGTGGTCCCCAGGCGTTCAGCGGCCGCGGTGAAACTGCCCGCGTCAACGATGGCGCGCAGCGCGCGCAGGGCGGCGAAGTGATCCATCGGCGGGCAGCTCCACGTGGCGGGGCCCACGGCATGCGGGCCCCGCCAGCTTATCAAGCGCCGTCACCGGCCTTGCGTACCGGCAGCGCCAGGATCGCGCCAGTCGTCATGACATCGCCGAAGGTGTCCTCGATCTGGGCCAGAGAGGCTTCATGCAGCGCGCGATGGCCGATGCGCTGGCCGCCGGCCAGGTCCAGGTCGCGGCTGGCGGTGGCATCGCCGGCCACGATCACCCGGTAGCCGCGTGGCGCCGCGGCGGCATCGCGCGCAGCCCCCACTACACAGGCATGGGTCTGCAGGCCGGTGATGATCAGGGTGTCGATGCCGGCGCTCTTCAGTACCTGGTCGAGCACGGCTGCGGACGCGCCGGCGAACACGCTGACATTGTCCTTCTGCACCACGGTCTCGCCCTGGCGCGGCTGCAGGTCGCGATGGAAGGCGGCATTGACGCTGCCCTGCGCGAACAGGGGTGCGCCGGCCGGCAGCACGTGCTGGACATGGATCACGCGGATGCCGTGGGCATCGGCGAATTCGACTACCCGCTTGGCCTGGCGCAGTGCGGCCACGCCATCGGGAATGACCATGCGGCCACCCGCAAAGCCCGGTACGGCCTTGGCATCGAAGTACTCGTTCTGGAAGTCGATCACCAGCACGGCAGTCTTCGCCGCATCCAGCGAGGTCGCGACCGGCGCACCCGCCATATGGCGGATGGTGGGATGGGCCGGCTCGGCAGCAGCAACCGGGAGGGTGGCGGTCATTCCGATCAGGCTGGCCAGGCCGAAGGCGGTGAGGTTCATGTTCAAGCTCCGGTGCATTGGGAAGTGGGCACAGGATGCGGAGCGGATGGCGCACGAACCAGCCGTGTAACAGCACATGATCTGTGCGATATCAGCACAGAGCGCTTCTGTAGAGTCGAGCCATGCTCGACTCTACAGAGGCGGAAAAACGCAACGGGGCGCCCGAAGGCGCCCCGCTGTGGATCCGACCGAGGTCGGCCGGCCGCTTACAGGCGGCTGGCAATTGCCTTGGCAAAGCTCATGGTGGTGCCGGTGCCACCCAGGTCGCCGGTCAGCGAATCCTTGGCTTCCATGGTCGCCACGATGGCCTTGCGCAGGCGCTCGGCGTTTTCCGGCTGGCCGATGTGGTCCAGCATCTGCGCGGCCGCCAGCAGCAGCGCGCACGGATTGGCCTTGCCCTGGCCGGCGATGTCCGGCGCGGTGCCGTGCACGGCTTCGAAGATCGCCGCATCCTTGCCGATGTTGGCGCCCGGAGCCAGGCCCAGGCCGCCGACCAGGCCGGCGCACAGGTCGGAGATGATGTCGCCGAACAGGTTGGTGGTGACGATCACATCGAACTGTTCCGGGCGCATCACCAGCTGCATGCAGCAGTTGTCGACGATCATTTCCTGGAACTCGATGTCCGGGTACTGCGCGGCGACTTCACGGGCGACATTCAGGAACAGGCCCGAGGTCGACTTGATGATGTTGGCCTTGTGCACGGCGGTGACCTTCTTGCGGCCGGTGCTCTTGGCCAGCTCGAAGGCGTAGCGCACGATGCGCTCGGAGCCCTTGCGGGTGATGCGGGTGCCGGAGAAGGCGGTCTCGCCGTCGGCCGACACTTCCTGGCCTTCGGCCAGGTAGGCACCTTCGGTGTTCTCACGGACGGTGATCAGGTCGACGTTGTCGAAACGCGACTTGGTGTTCGGGAAGGTGTGGGCCGGACGCACGTTGGCGTACAGGTCGAAATGACGTCGCAGGCTGACGTTGATCGAGGTGAAGCCACCACCGACCGGGGTGGTCAGCGGGCTCTTCAGCGCGACCTTGTTGCGCGCGATCGATTCCAGGGTCACCGCCGGCATCAGGTCGCCGTGCTTTTCCAGGGCCACCAGGCCGGCGTCGGCGTCTTCGTACTCCAGGCCAGTCTTGAGCTGGTCGAGCACGAACAGGGTGGCGTCCATGATTTCCGGGCCAATGCCGTCGCCGCGGATGACCGTAATTTTCTGCGTCATTGATCGATGTTCCGAACAGGGGGAAAAACGCCGTCCGGACGTGCCCGGAAACGCCGGCGCAAAGGAAGTTTCACCGGCAATTATGCCTTAGCCGGGCCCGGCTACCCAAGTAGACCATGGTCCTGACCCCGGCAAAGGCATAATTGCCCGCGCATTCCTCCTCTTCCCCCGCCTGTCGGCGCGCCCCTTCAACAAGAAGGGGCTCTTGGGCGGTTGGATCGCGGGAAATGCCCCGGCGCGCGGCCGTGATCCGGTAGCGCCGGGCCATGCCCGGCGGCTTTTCGTTCACGTCTCCGCCGGGCATGGCCCGGTGCTACCTCAGTGCTCGTGCGCTGCCGGGGCGGCGGCGCCGCCTTCGAGCTGGTCGAGGAAGTCGACCGCGCGGCGCAGGTGCGGGATCACGATGGAGCCGCCCACCACCAGGCCGACCGAGAAGGTCTCGAAGAACTCCTCACGGGTCACCCCGGCGTCCTTGCACTGGGCCACGTGGTAGCTGATGCAGTCGTCGCAGCGCAGCACCATCGAGGCCACCAGGCCCAGCAGCTCCTTGGTCTTCACGTCCAGCGCGCCGGCCTGGTAGGTCTGCGTATCCAGCGCGAAGAAGCGGCGCACCACCTGGTTCGGTTCGCCCAGGATGCGCTCGTTCATGCGCTTGCGGAACTCGGTGAACTCGGCGATGCGGTCCTTGCTGCCGTCGTCGGCCGCGCTCATGCCTGGCCCTGCCCGGCCAGCAGCGGCTCGAGCTTGCCTTCACGGTGCAGGGCCATCATGTCGTCGTAGCCGCCGACATGGACGTCGCCGACGAAGATCTGCGGCACGCTGGTGCGGCGGGTCAGCGCCATCATCTTCTCGCGCTCGGCCGGGTCCAGGTCGATGCGGACCTCGGTCCACTGCTGGCCCTTGCTCTTCAGGAAGTTCTTGGCGGCCACGCAGTACGGGCAGACGGCAGTGGAATAGATGGTGATGGCGGGGGCACCGCCGGCGGTCTGGGCTGTCACGGGAAACTCCACGATGGATCGACGGTCTACATATGGTACCGGTGCGCTGGAATTTCCACGCCACGGCCGCAACACTGTGGATTAACGAATGGTTGCCCCCCGCCCTGCCACGCTTGGTGCGCCCCGCCCGAGGACCTTCTGCTTGCGAGCCCTGCTGCTGACTACCGCCGTCACCCTGGCCCTGGCCATGCCGCTGGCCCAGGCCCAGGAGAAGCTGCCCGACATCGGCTCTTCGGCCGGCGAGCTGCTGACCCCGGCCCGCCAGGCCGAGTACGGCGCGATGATGCTGCGCGAGCTGCGCAACTACGGCTACCTGCTGGAAGATCCGCTGGTCAACGACTGGCTGCAGACCATGGGTACCCGGCTCGGCTCCAACAGTGACCAGCCGCGGCAGCCGTACACCTTCTTCGTGATGAACGACCGCCAGATCAACGCGTTCGCCACGCTGGGCGGCTACATCGGGGTCAATGCCGGACTGGTGCTGACCGCCGAGCGCGAGGACGAGGTTGCTGCGGTGCTGTCCCACGAAATCGCCCACGTCACCCAGCAGCACGTGCTGCGCGGTGTCGAGCGCGCCCAGCGCGACCAGATCCCGATCCTGCTGGGCATGCTGGCGGCGGTAGTGGCCGCCCAGGCCAGCAACAGCACGTCGTCCGGCAACGCGACGATGGCGGCGATCAGCTCGGGCATGGGCCTGATGCAGCAGCGGCAGATCAACTACACCCGCTCCAACGAGTCCGAGGCCGACCGCCTCGGCATCCGCACACTGTCGCGCAGCGGCTACGACGTGGATGCCATGGCCGGCTTCTTCGAGCGGATGTCGGCAGCCATGCGCGGCAACGAAGGCGGCTACAGCGTGCCCGAGTTCCTGCGCACCCACCCGGTCAACATCACCCGCATCAGCGAGGCCAAGTCCCGCGCCCAGCAGATGAAGAAGGATACGGTGCTTCTCACCACCAGCACCCCCACCGGCGAGCGCAAGGAGCGGGTGGACCCGGCCGATCCCAGCCTGGGCGAGCCGCTGCTGCGCGGCAACAACCCGCTGCTGCCCGGCAGTGTGCTGCGCCTGCCGATCGGCCAGCTCAACCGTGGCGCCAGCGGTGACTTCGAGTGGGCGCGTGAGCGCCTGCGCGTGCTCAGCGCGGACTCCACCCCCGAGCTGGAGCGTGAGTACGCCGACCTGGCCAAGCGGCAGAAGGACGGCCTCAACGATGCGCAGCGCTACGGCCAGGCGCTGGCGGTGATGCGCGGTGGCCGTGCCGGTGCCGGCCAGGCCCGGCAGACCCTGGCCGGCCTGCTGCAGAGCCACCCCGGCAACCTGTGGCTGGCGCTGGGCCTGGGCGAGGCGGAGTCGCGCGCAGGCCAGGCGGCCCAGGCCAACAGCCGCTTCGAGCAATTGTTGCGCGAACACCCCAACAGCCGCCCGGTGGCACTGACCTATGCCGAGATCCTGAACGAACAAGGCAGCCGCGAAGCCGGCCAGCGTGCGCAGGCGATGCTGCGCCCGCTGCTGTCGCAAAGTGGTAACGATCCGGTCTTCCAGCAGCGTTTCGCCCGCGCCAGTGAGTTGGCTGGCGACAGCGTGCGCGCCAGCGAGGCCTATGCCGAGGCCGCCTTCCTCAGCGGGCGGCCAGAACAGGCGCTGATGCAGCTGCAGGCGCTCAAGCGCAACCCGGCGCTGGATTACATCGGCCGCGCGCGGGTTGACGCGCGCATCGAATCGATCACCCCGACGGTGCTGGAACTGCGCCGGCAGGGCGTGCAGGACCCGGATCTGGACCGTCGCTGAGCACCGCATGACCGGCCGATGGCAATCCGGGCCGGTTCCGGCCGGGTAGTCACAAACATGTCATCAAACCGTAGTCTACTGGCACCAGTCCAGTAACCGAGCCCTACGGTGTCCTCGTGCAGAAACGCATCCTGATCGTCGATGACGAGCCCGCGATCCGTGA
Organism: Stenotrophomonas maltophilia group sp. RNC7; assembly: GCF_030910085.1. Taxonomy (NCBI): domain Bacteria; kingdom Pseudomonadati; phylum Pseudomonadota; class Gammaproteobacteria; order Lysobacterales; family Lysobacteraceae; genus Stenotrophomonas; species Stenotrophomonas maltophilia group sp. RNC7. The sequence goes on from NZ_JAVFVN010000867.1 coordinate 93,547, forward strand.
AATGGTCGCCTTCGCCCTTCGCAAGGGCGATTACGAACCGGTCCACGCCGGCGATGCCCGGGAGGCCCAGACCGCGATCGCCGATCGCGTTCCCGACCTGATCCTGCTGGACTGGATGCTGCCCGGCACCAGCGGCCTGGACCTGGCCCGTCGCTGGCGCAAGGAAACGCTGACCCGCGAAGTGCCGATCATCATGCTGACCGCCCGCGGCGAAGAGAACGATCGCGTCGGTGGCCTCGAGGCCGGTGTCGATGACTATGTGGTCAAGCCGTTCTCGGCACGCGAACTGCTGGCCCGCATCCGCGCGGTCATGCGCCGCGCCCGCGAAGATGACGAGGACGGCAGCGTAGCCGTCGGCCCGATCCGTATCGACGGCGCCGCCCATCGCGTGTTCGCCAACGACCAGCCGGTGCCGATCGGCCCGACCGAATACCGCCTGCTGCATTTCTTCATGACCCACCCGGAGCGCGTCTACACCCGCGCGCAGCTGCTGGACCATGTGTGGGGCGGCAGCGTTTACGTGGAGGAACGCACCATCGACGTGCATATCCGCCGCCTGCGCAAGACGCTGGAGCCGTTCAACGCCGAGAACATGGTGCAGACCGTGCGCGGCGCCGGCTATCGCTTCTCCACTGCCACCTGAGTCTCGTCGTGCCGGCACCGCGCACCTGCAGGTGCCGGTGCCGGCAACTCTGCTATAACCCTCGGTTCACCCCAGTGAACCGCCGCACCTCAACGACGAGATCGCAATGCCCCGCCACATCCGCTCTGCCTGGTTGAAGACCCTGGCCACCGTTGCCGCGGTGCTGCTGTTCGCCGGACTGGTGGGGTGGTTCACGGGCCATCTGTGGTTGTGCATCGCACTGGGCGCGCTGGCGACCCTGGCCTGGCATTACTGGCGCCTGCGCAGCGTTCTGCGCCGGCTGACCGCTCGCCAGCGCTGGGACACCGCCGAAGAAGGCACCGGCGTCTGGAACGAACTGGACCGCCTGCTGTACCGCAACCAGGTGGAAATGCGCGTGCGCAAGCGCCGCCTGCTGGACATGCTGCGCAGCTACCGCGCCGCCGCCGCCGCGCTGCCCGATGCTGTCGTCGTGCTGGATCGCAACAGCCAGCGCGTGCAGTGGTTCAACGAAGCGGCCACCGCCCTGCTCGGCCTGCACCATCCCGGCGACCTTGGCGAGGCCCTGGTCGAGCGCCTGCAGCCGATGCCGCTGGCGCACTGGCTGGCCGGTGGCCGCAATGCCGAGCCCATCCTGGACGTACCCTCGCCGGTCGATCCGGCGATCCGCCTGAACCTGCGCCTGATTCCCTATTCGTCGGACTACTGGCTGCTGATCGCGCGTGACGTCAGCAAGCTGCTGCGCCTGGAGCAGGTGCGGCGGGATTTCGTCGCCAACGTTTCACACGAGCTGCGCACGCCGCTCACCGTGGTCCACGGCTACCTGGACATGATGGACCCGGAGGATTTCCCGGGAACCGGACCGATGCTGGAAGAAATGCGCAAGCAGAGCCAGCGCATGGCCCAGCTGGTGGAAGACCTGCTGACCCTGTCGCGCCTCGAATCGCAGGAACACAGCGAGGACGAGACCGTGGCCATGCAGCCGATGCTGGCCACCCTGCGCCGCGAAGCCGAAGCGCACAGCCAGGGCCGCCACCAGATCAGCATCGACGACCTGGCAGGCGTTGACCTTCAGGGCTCGACCAAGGAGCTGCACAGCGCGTTCTCCAACCTGGTCACCAATGCGGTGCGCTATACGCCGGCCGGTGGCCGCATCGCGGTGGAGTTCCGCCGCGAGGGCGACGGTGCGGTGCTGGCCGTGCGCGATTCCGGCTACGGCATTCCCGCCACGCACCTGCCGCGCCTGACCGAACGCTTCTACCGTGTCTCCAGCAGCCGCTCCCGCGAAAGCGGTGGCACCGGCCTGGGCCTGTCCATCGTCAAGCACATCCTCGGCCTGCACCACGCACGGCTGGAAATTGAAAGCGAAGTCGGCAAGGGCTCGGTGTTCTCCTGCCATTTCGATGCCGACCACGTGCGCCCGCGCGAGTCCGCCCCCCTGACCTCCATCGAAGAATGACGCCATGAGCAGCCTCGGATCCCTCCCCCTCCCCGTGAGCCCGGACAACGATCCGTTGCGCGACCCGGCGCTGTACATCAATCGCGAACTGTCACAGCTGGATTTCAACTTCCGCGTGCTGGCCCAGGCGATGGACCCGCAGGTGCCGCTGCTGGAGCGCCTGCGCTTCATGTGCATCTCCTGCACCAACCTCGACGAGTTCTTCGAGATCCGTGCCGCCGCCGTGCGCCACGCGCAGGAGTACGGCCTGCCACCCGCACCGGACGGGATGAGCCCGCAGGCCATCCTGAGCGCCATCCATGACCGCGCCGCCGAACTGGTGGACCAGCAGTACCGTTGCTGGAACGAGACGCTGCGGCCGGCGCTGATGGAGGCCGGCATCGGCGTGCTCGGCCGCCACTCCTGGACCGACCGCCAGAAGCGCTGGCTGCGCGCCTACTTCCGCAACGAGATCATGCCGGTGCTGTCGCCACTGGGCCTGGACCCGGTGCACCCGTTCCCGAAGATCCTCAACAAGTCGCTGAACATCGTGGTGGTGCTCAAGGGCACCGATGCGTTCGGCCGCGCCGGCCACCTGGCCATCGTGCGCGCGCCGCGCTCGCTGCCGCGCATCATCCAGCTGCCGGAGAAGCTGGGCGGATCGCAGAACTTCGTGTTCCTCTCGTCGGTGCTGTCGACCTTCGTCGATGAGCTGTTCCCGGGCATGGAAGTCCAGGGCGCCTACCAGTTCCGCGTCACCCGCAATTCCGAGCTGGTGGTGGACGAGGAGGAAGTGGAGAACCTGGCGCTGGCGCTGCGCGATGAACTGGTCGACCGCGGCTACCGGCCGGCGGTGCGCCTGGAGATCGCTCAGGACATGCCACGCGACATCGTGCGCACCCTGCTGCAGAACTTCGGCCTGACCGAGAACGCGGTGTACCGCATCGACGGCCCGGTCAACCTCAATCGCATCATCCAGCTGTACGACCTGATCGCGCAGCCGGACCTGAAGTACCCGCCGATGACACCGCGCACGCTGCGCGACAGCGACGGCATCTTCGAGACCACGGCGCGCCAGGACCTGCTGCTGCACCACCCGTTCGATGCCTTCACCGCGGTGCTGGACCTGATCCGGCAGGCGGCGATAGATCCGAACGTACTGGCGATCAAGCAGACCCTGTACCGCACCGGCAAGGATTCGCTGATCGTCGACGCGCTGATCCAGGCCGCACGCAACGGCAAGGACGTGACCGTGGTGGTCGAACTGCGCGCCCGCTTCGACGAAGAAGCCAACCTCGGCCTGGCCGATCGCCTGCAGGAAGCCGGCGTGCAGGTGGTGTACGGCGTGGTCGGCTACAAGACCCACGCCAAGATGCTGCTGATCGTGCGCCGCGAGGGCCGCAAGCTGCGCCGCTACGTGCACCTGGGTACCGGCAACTACCACAGCGGCACCGCCCGCGCGTATACCGACATCAGCCTGATCACCGCCGATGCGGACATCGGCAATGACGTGCACCTGCTGTTCCAGCAGCTGTCCGGGCTGGCGTCGAAGATGAAGCTCAAGCGCCTGCTGCAGTCGCCCTTCACCCTGCACACCGGCATCCTCGGCCGCATCGAGCGCGAGACGCGCATCGCCGCCGCCGGCCGCCCGGCGCGGATCATCGCCAAGATGAACGCACTGAACGAACCGCAGGTGGTGCGCGCGCTGTACGCCGCGTCGCAGGCCGGCGTGCAGATCGACCTGATCATCCGCGGCGCCTGCACGCTGCGACCGGGCGTGCCGGGCATCTCGGACAACATCCGCGTGCGCTCGATCGTCGGCCGCTTCCTGGAACACAGCCGGGTCTACTGGTTCGGCAACGACGGCGCACCGGAAATGTACTGCGCCAGCGCGGACTGGCTGGAACGCAACCTGCTGCGCCGGGTCGAGACCTGCTTCCCGATCCTCGATCCGGAACTGGCCAAGCGGGTCTACCGCGAAGTCCTGCAGAACTACCTTGACGACAACCTCAACGCCTGGGAACTGGATGCCGACGGCATCTACCACAAGCGTGCCCCGGCCCACGACGAAGCGCCGCATTCGGCACAGATGGCGTTGATGCAGGGGCTCTGACCCGGTGTGTCGACCAGGGTCGACACCTACCAGGAGCGGGAGGTGCCGCCCCCTTGCAGTCCCGCCGCGCTCCCCTCTTCCAAAATGTGAAGGCCGCGCGGTGACGAGCACACCGCCCCTTCGGCTAACATTCGTCCATGCCGCACACCACCACGACTCCGCCCGCATTGCAGGATGGCGACCTGCTGGCCGCCATCGACCTTGGCTCCAACAGTTTCCACATGGTCATCGCGCGCTATACGCTCGGCCAGCTGCGGGTGATCGACCGCCTGCGCGAGACGGTGCGCATGGCCGATGGCCTGGATGGCAAGGGTGGTCTCTCTTCCGCTGCACGCCAACGTGCACTGGAATGCCTGGCCCGCTTCGGTCAGCGCATCCGCAATGTGCCGCCGCACCGGGTGCGCGCGCTGGCCACCAATACTGTGCGCCAGCTGCGCTCGCCGCAGTCGTTCCTGGTACCGGCCGAAACCGCACTGGGGCATGCCATCGAAGTGGTCAGCGGGCGCGAAGAAGCGCGCCTGATCTACCTGGGCGTGGCCCACGCGCAACCGCCCAAGCCCGGCCAGCGCCGGCTGGTGATCGACATCGGCGGTGGCTCCACTGAGTTCATCATCGGCATGGGCATGCAGACCCTGGAGCGCGAAAGCCTGCAGGCCGGCTGCATCGCCAGCACCCGGCGCTTTTTCCCCGGCGGCAAGCTGAGCAAGAAGCGCTGGAAGGACGCGCTGGCCGAGATTGGCCGCGAGTTCCAGCCTTTCGCCAGCAAGTACCGCGCGCTGGGCTGGCAGGAAGCGTTGGGCTCTTCGGGCACGCACAAGGCGATCAGCGAGATCTGCGCGACGATGAAGCTGAGCAAGGGCGCCATCACCGCCGAGGCCCTGCCGCAGCTGCGCGATGAACTGCTGAAGGCCAAGAAGATCGAGGACATCCAGCTGCCGGGCCTGTCCAGCGACCGCCGCCCGATCATCGCCGGCGGCATCCTGGTGCTGGAAGCGGCCTTCCAGGCGCTGGGCCTGCAGAAGCTGCTGGTCAGCAAGGCGGCGATGCGCGAAGGCATCCTGTATGACATCGTCGGCCGCGCCGGCGAAAACGACCTGCGTGACGAATCGGTGGCTGCGCTCAGCCAGCGCTACGGTATCGATACCGTCCAGGCCGAGCGCGTGCAGGACACCGCGCTGTCCCTGCTGGAACAGGTGCAGGAGCGCTGGAGGCTCGATGCCGACGATGCGCGCATGCTCGGCTGGGCCGCGCGCCTGCACGAGCTGGGCCTGATGATCGCGCACAGCGGCTACCACGTGCATGGCAGCTATGTGCTGGAACACTCGGATATCGCCGGCTTCTCGCGCCAGGAGCAGCAGATGCTGGCGGCTCTGGTGCGCAGCCACCGCCGCAGCGTGACCAAGACCGCCTTCGACGCCCTGCCCGAGCGACTGCTGCTGACCGCACGCCGGCTGGCGGCCCTGCTGCGGCTGGCGGTGCTGCTCAACCGCGCCCACGAAGACGATCCGCTGCCGGCACTGGAATTGACCGCCGACGACAACCGGCTGTCGCTGATCGTGCCGCAGGCCTTCATCGATGCCCGCCCGCTGCTGCGCGCGGACCTGATCGGCGAGACCGATGGCATCGCCGGGCTGGGCATCCAGTTCCGTCCGTTCGTGGCCTGAATACGCTGTCCGCTGTTGTCCACAGGACAACTGGGGTGACGCATTTCCCACTCCCACTTTGCGCAGTCTGGCGGTTTTTTGTGCTGCTCCGCAACACAACGGTGTGCTGTGGGCAATCGCTGCCATCACGTAAGCACCTGCTTTTGTTCACGTTTTGTGAAGACTGGCGCGGCCGCGTGACATAAATGGATACGAACTCTTTACAGAGCATTAACTAACGAGACTACTATCGGGTCACCGGCTCGGTCATCGACCCTGCTGGCTCCTTCGACGCCCGCTTTGGCGTCCTGTGCACGACCTGAGAGAGAGAGAGCTCGCCATGACTTCACGCACCACCGCACTGGGGCAGGCCATCCGCTACGCCCTGGCTACCACTGCAGCGCTGGCGGCGCTGCCCGCGTTTGCCCAGGAAGGCAGCAACGCCAACCCGACCAACCTCGACCGCATCGAGATCACCGGCTCGCGCATCCGCCAGGTGGACGTGGAAACCGCACAGCCGGTGTTCGCGATCAGCCGCAACGACATCGAAAAGCAGGGGTTCAGCTCGGTTGCCGACATCCTGCAGAACGTCACCGCGATGGGCAGCCCGACCATCAGCCGCGCCAATGCGCTGACCGCAGGCGAGAACGCGGGCGGCACCTACATCGACATGCGCAACCTGGGCACCCAGCGCACCCTGGTGCTGGTCAACGGCAAGCGCCTGGGCATCAGCACGTCCGGCTACCAGGACATCTCCACGCTGCCGGTGTCCGCCGTGGAACGCATCGAGGTGCTGAAGGACGGCGCCTCTGCGATCTATGGCTCCGACGCCATGGCCGGCGTGGTGAACATCATCACCCGTTCCAATGTCACCGGTGTGACTGCCAACGTCTACCACGGCCAGTACAGCCAGGGCGACGGCGCGCGTGACCGCTTCGACGTGGTCGCCGGCTGGAGCAACGATCGCGTGTCGTTGACCCTGTCCGCCGAGCATGCCGAAGAGAAGGGCGTGTGGGCGCGCGATCGCGGCTTCAGCAAGTACGGCATGACCGATCGCCATCCGTACGACAGCAGCAACTGGACCACGATCAGCCAGTACGGCCAGTTCACCGGTCTGCGAGGCCCGGGCTGTACCGCCACTGCGGGTTGCGGCTATTCCCTCAACCGCGGCGCGGATCCCACCAACCCGGCCAATTACCACCTCACCGATACCACGCCTTTCACCGGTGACGTGAGCAACGCCAACGACCAGATGCATGTGATGTATCCGGTCAAGCGCGACTCGGTCTATTTCGACGGCCGCTTCAAGATCACCGACAACGTCAACTTCCGCACCGAGCTGGGCTACAACAAGCGTGAGTCCACCCGCCAGATCGCGGGCTATCCGCTGCAGTCGAGCACCGCCGGTGTCGGCTCGATGTCGATCAACAGCTACTTCAACCCGTTCGGCCGCCAGCACGGTTACGCCAACCCGACCGCCGTGGCCTGGAACCGCCGCACCTGGGAAGTGCCGCGCGTGACCACCAGCGAGCTGAAGACCTACCGCGCGGTGGCGTCGTTCGACGGTTCGTTCGAGATCGGCAGCCGCTACTTCGACTGGGAAGTGGGCTACCAGTACAACCGCAATGAACTGGAATCGGTGGCGACCGGCAACCTGCACAAGGGTCGCGTCGCCGGCGGCGTCGGCCCGTCGTTCTACAACGCCGCTACCGGCAAGGTGCAGTGCGGTACCGCAGCTGCACCGATCTCCTATGACGTGTGCAAGCCGTGGAACCCGTTGGTTCCGTACGGCACGACGGCTGCCGATGGCCTGTACGGCAACGAAGAACTGCAGGCGTGGCTGTTCCCGGAAGAGATCACCAAGGGCCGCACCACCTCCAAGAACTTCTTTGCCAACATCGCTGGCAGCATCGTGACCCTGCCGGCTGGCGACCTCGGCTTCGCCTTCGGCGTGGAAAGCCGCAAGGAAGAAGGCAAGTACACCCCGGATGCCCTGGCCCAGACCGGCGCTACCACCAACCTGGCCGCAGGCCCGACCGGCGGTGACTACACCGTCAACGAGGCCTACCTGGAAGTGAACGTTCCGGTGCTGGCCGACCTGCCGGGCGCGAAGGAACTGACCTTCAATGGCGCAACCCGCTTCTCGGACTACAACACCTTCGGCAACACGCTCAACAGCAAGTTCGGCTTCAAGTGGAAGCCGATCGACTCGCTGATGGTGCGTGGCACCTGGGCCGAGGGCTTCCGTGCACCGACCATCAGCGACCTGTTCGGTGGTGGCTCGGAGACCTTCGCGCAGTTCAGCGATCCGTGCGACACCCGTTTCGGTTCATCGGCCTCCAGCGCCGAAGTCCGTGCACGTTGCGCACGCGACATCGCCAATGCGAATACCTTCCGCCAGCTGCGCCAGGGCGGCACCCCGGTGAACACGTCGACGGACGCGACGCCGGTGCCGTTCACCTCCGGGTCCAACCCGCTGCTGACGCCGGAAACCTCGACCAGCAAGACCCTGGGCCTGGTCTGGAGCCCGAGCTTCATCCAGGGCTTCAACGCCTCGCTGGACTGGTGGAAGATCCGCATCGACAACACGATCATCGCCGACACGCCGACCCAGATCCTGCAGGACTGCTACGAGTCGGGCATCGAAGCGCGCTGCTCGCGCTTCCAGCGTGACCCGGTGACCGGCATCGTGACCAACCTGAAGTTCGGCAACCGCAACGCGGGCTTCATGGAAACCGAAGGCTACGACCTGGACGTGAGCTACCGTCTGGACACCCGGTTCGGCAAGTTCAACGTGAACTCGGCCACCACCTACGTGTCCAGTGCGACCTACCGCACCTCCAACGACAACTCGATCGTTCCGATCGTCACCAACGGCATCGGCAGCGCCTTCCGCGTCCGTTCCAACCTGGTGCTGGGCTACGAGCGGGGCAACTTCGGCGCGAGCTGGACCGCGCGTTACTACTCGGGCGTGAAGGAAACCTGCTCGAACATCGCGCTGTACCCGGACGAATGCTCGGATCCGGGTGTGTATGCACCGTGGTACAAGGGCGCCCGCAACTACAACGAGCGTGGTGCGGTCACCTTCCACGACGTGCAGGTGCGTTACTCGCTGCCGTGGGATGCCACCGTGTCGGTCGGTGCCAACAACGTGTTCGAAAAGACCGGCCCGATCATGTACAGCAAGCCGAACTCGGCCTTCTCGTACTACGGTGGCTACGACATCGGCCGCTTCGTCTACATGAAGTACCAGCAGCGCTTCTGATCCATCGCGCTGTGACATGAAGCACCAGGACCACGGCCCTTCGGGGCCGTGGTTTTTTGTTGGCCGCAGCGCCCCTGCGGTGGCCGGCGCCCCCGTCATCTGACGGTCGCAAAGCGGTCATGTCGGCTACATCGCCAGGCCCGAGCATGCCGGAAACCGGGAGGCCCGCCATGCGCTATGCCATCGTCACCGAGACCTATCCGCCGGAAGTCAACGGCGTCGCCCTCACCGTACAGGGCCTGGAGCAGGGTCTGCGTGCAGCCGGACACGAGATCGACCTCGTCCGCCCCCGCCAGTCCACCGAAGCGCTGGATTCGGCACCCGGCACCTTGCTGGTTCCCGGCGCTGCCCTGCCCCGCTACCCCGGCCTGCGCTTCGGCCTGCCAGCCCCGATCCGGCTGGGCCGCCATTGGCAGAATCAGCGTCCGGATGCGGTCTACATCGCCACAGAAGGTCCACTCGGCTGGTCGGCACTGCGTACCGCACGTCGCCTCGGCATTCCGGTCGCCAGCGGCTTCCACACCCGCTTCGACGAGTACTTGCCCGACTATGGCGTGGCATGGCTGCAGGCCGCGGCCATGCGCTGGATGCGCCGCTTCCACAACCAGGCGGACGCTACCCTGGTACCGACCCGCGAACTGCAGCAGTTCCTCGGCGAACAGGGCTTCGAACGCGTGCGCCTGCTGGCCCGTGCGGTGGACAGCCAGCAGTTCGATCCAGGCCGGCGCGACCCTGCACTACGCGAGGAATGGGGCGTGGATGGCAACGGCCTGGTGGCGATCTATGTCGGCCGCATTGCTGCCGAGAAGAACCTCGGCCTGGCGGTGAAGGCATTCCGCCGCCTGCAGCAGATCCGGCCCAAGGCACGCTTTGTATGGGTGGGTGACGGCCCGGCCCGCGAGAAGCTGGCACATGAAAATCCCGATTTCATCTTCTGTGGCATCCAGCGCGGCGATGCGCTGGCCCGCCACTTCGCCAGCGGCGATCTGTTCCTGTTCCCCAGCCGCAGCGAGACATTCGGCAACGTGACTCTGGAAAGCATGGCCAGCGGTGTGGCCACCGTGGCCTTCGACTACGGCGCCGCGCGTGAGTACCTGCGCAACGGCGAGAACGGCGCAGCGGTGGACAGCGACGAGCAGTTCATCGAGGCCGCCGTGCAACTGGCCGCCGATGACGCGAAACGCCACGAACTGGGCGGCAATGCTGCACGCGCGATGAAGCGATTGCATCCACAGCAGGTGGTGGCCGAGTTCGATGCGTTGCTGGCCGAGCTTGCGCAGTCGCGGAGGAGCGGCCATGCGCACCACGCCGCTTGAACTGCTGGCAGGGCGCGAGGCGCGCTTGTGCCGGCGGGCGAACCATTACTGCCGGCGCCGCCGCGTGCTCCGCCTGTTCTCGGTCATCAGCCGTCTCGGCGATGGCGTGTTCTGGTATGTGCTGATGGCCGCGCTGGTGGTGCTGGATGGCTTCGATGGCCTGCGCGCCTCGGTGCACATGGCCGCCACCGGCCTGGCCGCATTGCTGCTGTACAAGGGCCTCAAGCGCTGGACGAGGCGCCCGCGGCCTTACGCGGCCGACCTGCGCATCCGCGCCTGGGTGGCGCCGCTGGACGAGTTCAGTTTCCCCTCCGGGCACACCCTGCACGCGGTGTCGTTCACCATCGTGGCACTGGCCTACTACCCGTGGCTGGCACCGCTGCTGGTGCCGTTCACCTGTGGCGTTGCGCTGTCGCGGGTGGTCCTGGGCCTGCACTATCCTTCCGATGTGCTCGCCGCCACGGGCATCGCCGTCCTGCTGGCTTCGGCCAGCCTGACCTGGCTGCCGCTGCCGGTGTAGCCCAGGGATCAGATCGCTTTCCCATCCGAAAGGGATCCGACCGCGCGACTCCCGCGGCGCTACCATCATCATTGATGGCCTAGAATGCAGGCATGACCACGTTGTTCATTTCCGACCTGCACCTGGACCCCAGCCGTCCGGAGATCACCGACCTGTTCCTGCGCTTCCTGCGCGAGCAGGCGCCCGGCGCCGATGCGCTGTACATTCTCGGCGACCTGTTCGAGGCCTGGATCGGCGACGACACGCCCTCTCCGGCCGCTGATGCGGTGGCCGATGCGTTGAAGGTGCTGTCCGACGGCGGCGTGCCCGTGTACTTCATCCGCGGCAACCGCGATTTCCTGCTTGGCGAGGATTACGCGCGCCGTGCCGGCCTGCGCATCCTGCCCGACCCGTGCGTGATCGAGCTGTACGGCCGCCCGGTGCTGCTGCAGCATGGTGACCTGCTGTGCACCGATGACATCCCCTACCAGCAGTTCCGTGCGCAGACCCGCGACCCGGTGTTCCAGGCGCAGTTCCTGTCGCAGCCGCTGGCCGCACGCATCGCCTTCGCGCAGAAGGCGCGCGAGGCCAGCCAGGCCCGCCAGTCGGAAATGAAGCAGGGCGATCGTGCACAGTTCGAAACCGTCACCGACGTGGCTCCGGCCGAAGTCGATGCCACCTTTGTCCGCCACGACGTGGACACCATGATCCACGGTCACACGCACCGCCCGGCGATCCACACGCTGCAGGCCGGCGGGCGCGCCTGCACCCGCATCGTGCTGGGCGACTGGTACGAACAGGGCTCGGTGCTGCGTGTGGATGCCAGTGGCTGGTCGCTGGATACCCTGCCCCGCGGGTAATTCCCGCCGGCAGGAAATCCGCGGCCGCACAAGGCGGCCGCGGACAGTACAGACTCAGCGGAAGGCCGCGATGGTGGCCTTGGTGTTGACCAGCACGCGCTGGTTGTCAGCGGTACTGGCATTGCCCATCGGGATGCCGTTGTAGCTGATGTTCGGGTTGGACCAGTAGTTCAGGCGCGGGCAGCTGCGGGTGCAGTTGTAGGCCATGATCGTGCGCCAGCCGGTGCCGCTGGACGGCTCATAGCGGTAGCCGTGGCCATAGGCGTAGGGCGATGTGCTCGGGTCGGTAGCGATGTCATGCCGCGCGCTCTGCAGGTGGCCGATCTCATGCGCGAATGAGTAGTAGCCGGTCGCGCAATCCCAGTACACCGCCGCGAACGCCGTCGACGCGGTCGAGCCGATCCCCGAGGCCAGGCCGCAGTAGGCACTGTTGTTGATCAGCAGCACGCCGACATCGGCCGCGGTGGTGTTGCGGCTGGTGTGGATGCTGTCCATGTAGCCGTCGCTGGTGCCACGGAAACGCGACAGGTCGGTGGTGAAGTTGCCGGACTCGCTGTAGCTGGTGGTCTCGTAACCGGCCAGTTGCAGCGTCAGGCCGACATTGCTGTTGCCGTAGCCCTGGTTGGACTCGGCCACCGCCAGCTGCACCAGCGACTGCATGTTGCCGCCATAGGCGGCGACGGCGGCATTGGTCGCCACCACCAGCACACGGATGGTCGCCGGCGTACCGGACGATGCCTGCGCGATGCCGATGCGATCGTTGTTGCCCATCGGGATCTTCGGCAGCTGGTTGTAGTCGGCCGGATGGTCGGCCGGCATCCGCGATTCATCCACTTCCACCAGCACGTGGCGGTTGCCCAACGGGCGCAGGCGATACAGCTTTCCCTCCTTGCGGATCGAGCCGGTGATGGTGTCGCCCGAGCGCACCAGGATCAGCGAATTGCCGGGGTCGTCCTGGCCGTTGGAGGTGGCCGCGGTCAGCTTGTCCGAGGGCGAACGGAACTGGCCGTACCAGATGCTGCCGCCATCGGGCAGTGCTTCGACCCTGCTGCGCACCGCCTGCACCCGCTGGCCGAGCAGTTCGAATTCCAGCTGCGGTTGTGCAGTGGCGGCTGCATCGACACGCACTTCCTGTACCGTCGCCGTGGACGGGGTGGCCAGCAGCTTGCCCAGTGCGGGCTCGCTGTTTGCCGATGCGCGGCTGATGACCGTCACCGGCTCGAACAACGGTGCCGCATGCGCGACCGCTGCCACCGACAAACCCAACACCAGGCCACCTGCCGCTTTGCCAATCGATCTGGACAACATTGCGTCGCTCCTTGAATGATGTGAACAGCGTTGATGCAGCACGACCCGGTTTGCCGGGTTTGGCCATATGGCCTGCGCGGGGCGTGTGAATTCAATAGGCGAGAGAAGTGAAAATCAGGATTTGTGATCGACCGCATCTGGGTTAAGTAAGGTCAAAAGCGTCACTACACGTCGCCAATACACCGCTTTCGCGCTACCGTGACGCAGCCACGACGGGGAATGCACATGGCACCATCGCTGGACACGGACGAAGATGTCGGCTTGCTGCGGATCGGGCTGTTCTTCGATGGCACCCGCAACAACGCACACAACCTGGCCCGTGGCAGGCCCCAGCCGCCGCAGCCGCGCCCGGCGCAGCTGCGTGCGGATGACGATTCGACCTACCAGAGCCGGTTGACCAGCAGCTACGACAATGGCCTGACCAACATCGCCCGCCTGCAGCAGCTGTACCCGGACAGCCGCAGCGGGACATCGGCGGCCCCCTCGCTGTCGATCTACGTGGAAGGTGTCGGTACCCGCGATGACGCCGACGACGACCTGATCGGACTGGCGTTCGGCATTGGCGCCAGTGGTGTGCGCGCCAAAGTGCGACGCGCGCTGCAGGTGCTGCTGCCGGCAGCACTGGGTGCACTCGCTACGCGCTGGCAGCGACCACTGCGTGGCGTGCAGCTGGATCTGTTCGGCTTTTCACGGGGTGCGGCCGCCGCGCGCGATGTGGCCAACCAGTTGCAGGCCTGGGATCGCACCCGCTGGCGGCAGCTGTTGCAGGCCGCTGGCCTGTCCTGCACAACGGACTTCGCCCCGGCCGATCCGCCGCTGCGCTTCATCGGCCTGTTCGACACGGTGGTTGCGGTCAGCGGTGGCCGTGCCGACGAACAACCTCATCTCGCGCTGCATGCAGGCGTTGCCAGGCAGGTGCTGCAACTGAGCGCGCGTGACGAGCATCGCCAGCACTATCCATTGACCAGCGTGGCGCCAGCGTTCACCGAGATCGCCCTGCCCGGCGTACACGCCAACATCGGCGGCGGCTACAACCAGCTCGAAGAAGGGCCCAAGCTGCTCAGTCGCCCGCGCCGGCAGCTGCTGCGCCGCCCGAGCGTGGCCGAGTACCAGACGCCACCGCTGGCGATCCTGCAGGCGACCACGGCCTACGCCGAGGCACAGGCCGACGCCGAGCGCTGGCGGCAGCAGTTGGGCCTGGACCAAAGGGAAGTCTGGGTGGATGTCTGGCACCAGTGGCAGCAACAGCGTCGCGCCGGCAGCCGCAGCGTAGTGCTGTCACCGGTGCTGTACGTGACGGCGGCCGTGGTGTTGCGCCGGCGCATCGACTGGCGCTACCAGCTGATCGCGCTTCAGGTGATGCAGCAGCATGCCATCGATGCCGGCGTGCAATGGACGGCCAATGCCAACGCAGTCCCCGGCTGGGAGCTGCCGTCGGCCCTGCAACCGATCGCACGACGGCTGGTGGCCGGACAGCCACTGACGCAAACCCAGGAGGCGCTGTTGCGACGGCGTTACCTGATGCAGTCGGCGCACTGGAACTTCGACGCGCTGGGCGACACCGCACTGACCTACGCTGCCGACGCCGGCGTCAGCGAGCTGCCGTACCGGCCGGGCCCCGGCCTGTTCTACATCAACCGGCCCACCGTGGATGGCAAGCGCGTGGTGCTGCCCAACGCATGAAAAAGGGGACGGAGGGGATTAAGTCGTTTTGGCACAAACGACTTGATCCCTCCGTCCCCTTTTCTTCAACCGGCCTGCTCGACCAGGTTGGAGAGTTCGTCCGCATCGAATCCGGCCAGCAGGCGCGCTTCCATGTTGAACGGCCCATGCAGGTAGCCGCCGGCGTACTCCACCAGCAGCTCCTTGAAACGCGCGCGCGGCTCGACACCGGCGCGGTCGCAGTACCAGCGATACCAGCGCGAACCGGCGGCAACATGCGCTACTTCCTCACGCAGGATCACCTCCAGCACATCGGCGGTTTCGCCATCGCCGACATTGCGCAGCTTCTCGATCATGCCCGGGGTGACGTCAAGGCCACGCGCTTCCAGCACGCGCGGCACCAGCGCCATGCGCGCCAGGCCGTCATGCGCGGTCTTTTCGCACATTTCCCACAGACCGTTGTGTGCGGGGAAATCCGCATAGTCGTGGCCATGCACCTGCAGGCGCTCGCGCAGCAGCATGAAATGCCGCGATTCGTCATCGGCACAGCTGACCCAATCAGCATGGAACGCCGACGGCAGGCCCCGGAACCGGTACACCGCGTCCCAGGCCAGGTCGATCGCGTTGAGCTCGATATGGGCAATCGCGTGGATGAAGGCAGCCCGCCCTTCCACGCCGCCCAGTCCACGCCGTGGCACCTCGCGCGGATGCACCAGCACCAGTCGTCCCGGACGACCCGGCATGCAGATCGGATCCGGCGGCGGCGCATCCGCGGCCACCTTCAGGCGACCGGCACGGAACGCGGCCGCATACGCCCGGGTCAATGCGACCTTGCGCAGCGGATCGGCTTCAGCCAGGCACTGCTGCGCAGCGCGCAGCAGGTCGCCACCAACGTCGGGCACATCCACCACGCCTGATCCTCAGGCGCGACGCTTGTGCTTGGCATCGTCCGAACGCAACTGCTGGATGCGCTCGAAGTAGCCCGGCTCGATACCGGTCGGGTAGTGGCCGTTGAAGCAGGACGAATCGAAGCTGCGCAGCGCCGGGTTGCCTTCGCTCACCGCCGCTTCCATGTCTTCCAGGTCCTGGTAGATCAGCCAGTCGCAGCCCAGGTGGGCCTCGATCTCTTCCACCGTGCGGTTGTGCGCGACCAGCTCTTCGGCCGCCGGCATGTCGATGCCGTAGATGTTCGGGTAACGCACCGGCGGCGCGGCGCTGGCCAGGTAGACCTTGCGCGCGCCGGCATCACGGGCCATCTGCACGATCTGCTGGCTGGTGGTGCCACGCACGATCGAATCGTCCACCAGCAGCACCACGCGGTTGCGGAACTCCAGGTGGATCGGGTTGAGCTTGCGGCGCACCGACTTCACGCGTTCACCCTGCCCCGGCATGATGAAGGTGCGGCCGATGTAGCGGTTCTTGATGAAGCCTTCGCGGTACTTCACCCCGAGCACATTGGAGATCTCCAGCGCGGCATCGCGCGAGGTATCCGGGATCGGGATGATGGTGTCGATGTCATGGTCCGGGCGCAGGCGCAGGATCTTCTCGCCCAGCTTGATGCCCATGCGCATGCGTGCCTTGTGCACCGAGACGTTGTCGATCATCGAATCCGGGCGTGCGAAGTACACGTATTCGAAGATGCATGGTGTGTGCTCGGCCGGCTCGGCGCAGATTTCCGAGAACAGCTCGCCGCGCGCGGTGATCACCAGCGCTTCGCCCGGCTGCACGTCACGCACGCGCTGGAAACCCAGCACGTCCAGTGCGGCCGATTCGGACGCCACGATGTACTCGTCGCCTTCTGCGTGGCTGCGCTTGCCCAGCACCAGCGGGCGGATGCCATGCGGGTCGCGGAAGGCCACCAGGCCCAGGCCCAGCACCACGCTGACCACTGCATAGCCGCCCTTGCAGCGGCGATGCACGCCGGCCACCGCGCGGATCGCGGCTTCCGGGCTGAGCTGGCGCTGCTGCTCCAGTTCGTAGGCGAACACGTTCAACAGCACTTCGCTGTCCGAATCGGTGTTGACGTTGCGCCGGTCCTGTTCGAACACCTGCTGGCGCAGCGCCTCGGTGTTGATCAGGTTGCCGTTGTGGGCCAGCGCGATGCCGTAAGGCGAATTCACGTAGAACGGCTGTGCCTCGTCCATGCCTTCCGAACCTGCCGTCGGATAGCGCACGTGCGCGATGCCGACGCTGCCTTCCAGCGTGGACATGGTACGGGCGTCGAACACATCGCGGACCAGGCCGGTGGCCTTCTGCACCCGCAGGCGGCTGCCATTGGCGGTGGCGATACCTGCCGCGTCCTGGCCGCGGTGCTGGAGAACGGTCAAGCCGTCATACAACTGCCCGGCGACGTTCTGGTTGCCGACGATTCCGACGATGCCACACATGGTGCGAGGTCTCCGCTGGGCTGTGCCCAGTTACAAGGAAGGTGGCCGTACCTGGCCGCGGTGGTCGCCGCGCCTGCGGTCGACATTGGCCGGATCGTCCGGCTCGATACTGTCCGGCAGTGCTGGGGCGTCCGGGCGCACTTCGGCCGGATCGTATGCATCGCCCTGTTCCGCTTTCGCAGGCCGCAGCCATCCGCTGCCTGCCACTACCTGGTTAAGGATGCCATTATCGCCTGCCGCGCCCGGCTTTCCCAACCCGGCGCCTGCGTTCTTCCCCATTTCCATCAATGCAGATGGGGACAGCATGTCGGTCGGCAAGGCCTTGGGCAGCATATCGGCGCCCGGTACCTGCCAGCGCGGCAGCTTCCCGTTCATCCAGGTCACGGCCGGATTCAGCACCGGGCGAACCGCCGAGCGCTTCCAGGAGGGCTCGGCGGTCAGCGGGGTGAAGCCGGCCAGCAGCACCAGGATCGCCGCGATCAGGCCACCTCGCACGGCCCCCAGTACACCGCCCAGCAACCGGTCCAGGCTGGTCAGCATGCTGCGGTGGATCATCGCCTTGATGACCATGCCGATCACCGCGACCACGATCATCACGCCAATGCCCACGCCCAGGTAGCCGCCGACGAAATGTTCGCCGCCAGGTGCGGCGGGCGCCGCCCACCAGCGCGCGGCATCGTTGCCGAAGGCGAAGGCCGCCCACGCGGCCAGCAGCCACGACAACGTGCCGATGACGATTCCCACGAAGCCACGCAGCATCCCGAGCAGGGTCGAGGCGGCGATCACGATCAGCAGCACCACGTCGATCATGGCGCCCCGCTCCTTCGGCGGCGCTGGCAACGGGCCTGCGCGTCGGTCATGGGTGCGGTCGGACCATGCCGGCGACGCCAACCTTGGCGGCGACCTGCGCCTTCAGCTGTTCGGCGTCAGCCCGGTTGGCCACCGGTCCGACACGGACGCGATGCAGGGTGCCCTTTTCGGTACGCACCTGCTCGACGAAGGCGCTGAAGCCGGCAGCACGGACCTTGTCACGCAGCGCATTGGCATCGCTGGCCTGACCGAACGCGCCCAGCTGCACGGCGAAGCCGACGCCGCTGGCCGCCGGTGCAGCCGGCGTGGTCGGTGCCGTCGCCGGCTTGCTGGCGGTGGCCTCCGGCTTCGGCTCGGACTTCGGGGCTTCGGGCTTCGGCGGCTCGGGCTTGGCCGCCGGAGTGGCCGTCGCAGTCGGCGGCAGGCTTTCGCTGCGCACCGGGTTGCTGCTGGCGGACGGCGAGGTGGCTGCCGACGGGGTACTGGCACTTGGCGTAGCCGGTGCCGGTGCCGGTGCCGGGGTAGCTGCCACAGGGGCGCTGCTGCCCGTTGCGGCATCCAGGGTGATCACTTCGGCCTTCACATCGGCGCGGATCTTCACCGCCTGCAGCCGGGCCGCCTCGGCCTGTGCACGGTCGGCATACGGCCCCACGCGCACACGCCATGCCTGACGGCCGTTGATGGTAGTCGCTTCTGCGAAGCCCGGCAGCTGCGAGCGCTGCAGGTAGGCGATCACGGCATCGGCGTCGGCCTTGCTGCCGTATGCGCCGAAAGTGACGGCGTAGTTGCCGGCGGCAACCGCCGGGGACGTGTCCACGGTCGGTGGCGTGGCCGGCGTGGCGGCTTCCTGCAGCGGCTTGGCCTGCCCGGTCTGCAGGCCGGTAGCCCCACCGGCCGGGGCCACCAGCGGCAGTTCACGGGTTTCGAACTGGCCATCGGCCGGTGCATCCGGCGCGGCGATCGGCACCGAGGCCACGCCGCTGTCCGGTGCAGGCCCCTTGACCAGCATCGGCAGGAAAATCACGGCCAGTGCAACCAGCACGATGGCACCAATCAGACGCTGTTTCAGAGGCGTATCCACGTGAGGCGGCAACTGTCCGGAGGTTGCGGTCGATTATACGGGTGCCGGACCGGACGGCGTCGGGATTGGCTGAACGTGGCTCAGGCGCTGCCCTGCAACCACTGCAATGCGGCGGCAGCGGTATGGAAGGAGCCAAACACCAGTACGCGGTCACCGCGCTCGGCCCGGGCCAGTACCTGCGCCAGCGCCTGTTCGACCGAAGCGGCCAGCTGCGCGCTGCCAGCAGCGGTCTCGGCCAGGCGCGCCTGCAACTGGTCGGCACTCTGGCCACGTGGGCCGTCCAGGCCGGCAAGGGTCCACTCGGCAACCACGCCCTGCAATGCCTGCACCACACCCACCGCGTCCTTGTCCTGCAATGCGGCATACACCGCCAAGGTGCGCCCGGCCGACGCCTCGGCCTTCAGCGCGCGCGCCAGCTGGCCCGCCGCCTGCGGGTTGTGCCCGACGTCGACGCGGATCTGCACACCGCCACGCTCGAACGCCTGCAGGCGGCCCGGAATGCGCGCCGCCGCGATACCGGCGGCCCACGCCGCGCGCGGCACCGGCTTGTCCAGCGCGCGCAGCGCGGCGATGGCCGCACCGGCATTGGCCAGCTGGATCGGGCCGGCCAGCGCCGGGGTCGGCAGTTCCATGCGCAGGCCGACATCGCGCCAGCGCCAGCGCTGGGCGTCGATCGGCTCGTAGAAGTAATCGCTGCCGCCGCGGATCGCGTTGGCACCGACCAGGTAGGCACGCGCGAGCACGCTCGAGGGCGGGTCGGTCTCGCCCAGGATCACCGGCTTCCAGCCGCGGATGATGCCGGCCTTCTCGGTGCCGATCGCCTCGCGGTCCTCGCCCAGCCATTCCGCGTGGTCGATGTCCACGGTGGTGATCACCGCCACGTCGGCGTCGACGATGTTGACCGCATCCAGGCGGCCGCCCAGGCCCACTTCCAGCACCGCCAGGTCCAGCCCGGCGTCGGCGAACAGCTGCAGCGCAGCCAGCGTGCCGTACTCGAAATAGGTCAGCGTGGTCTCGCCACGCGCGGCCTCGACCGCACTGAACGCAGCGACCAGCGCGGCATCGTCCACGTCCTGGCCGTCGATGCGCACGCGCTCGTTGTAGCGCAGCAGGTGCGGCGAGGTGTACGCGCCGACCTTCCAGCCGGCGGCACGTGCAATGGCTTCGATGAAGGCCACGGTGGAGCCCTTGCCGTTGGTGCCACCGACCACGATGGTGCGCTTGCCCGGCGCCCCCAGGCCCATCGCCGTGGCCACGGCGCGCACGCGCTCCAGGCCCATGTCGATGCTCGCCGGATGCTGGCGTTCAATGTAGTCCAGCCAGTCGGCCAGGGTGGTCGGGGTGTTCGTCACGGCAGCGGTTCCAGCAGAAGCAGTTGGTGCGAGGGGATCGATCAGAGTGCGCGGTGCTTGGCTTCGCCGAAGAACGGCGTGTGGTGGGCGCAGTCGTTCAGGCGCACCACTTCCAGGCTGTCAAGGTCGGCGCCTTCGAGCAGGTTGAGCGTGGTCGGTGCCTGGCGGAAGGTCCACAGGCGGGAGATCGGCAGGCCCAGCACCTTGCACAGGATCACGCGGTTCACCGCGTCGTGGGCGACCACCAGCAGGGTGTCGTGCTCGCCGAGGCCGTCGGTGGCGCGGGCCAGGCCGCGCCAGCTGCGCTCCAGCACCAGGCGCAGCGATTCGCCGCCGGGCATCAGCACGGTATCCGGCTCCTCGCGCCACGCCTTCAGGCGCGACGGATCCTTCTCGTGGATCTCGCTGGCCAGCAGGCCTTCCCACTCACCATGGGCGATTTCCTGCAGCTCCGGCTCGGTCAGCAGCATGTCGACACGGGCGGCACCCAGTGCCAGCTGCGCGGTGCGCTGCGCGCGCGACAGCGGCGAGGCAACGGCACGGGTGATGTCCACCGAGGCCAGGCGGGCACCCAGGGCCTGGGCCTGGGCTTCGCCGATCGGCGAAAGCGGGATGTCGATCTGGCCCTGGTAGCGGCCTTCGGCGTTCCACGGCGTTTCGCCGTGGCGGGCAAGCAGGATGCGCATGCGTGCAAGGGGTCCTGGGGGGGAGGAGGTTTCCGCGTTTCGTTCACATCCTGTGAAGTGCGCGGAACACGGATGATACCTGTTCGGCGCACCGGGTCGGGGCGGGCATGAAAAAACCCCGCGACGTGGGTCGCGGGGTTTCGAGAACTCCGGCTGTCTGGTCGAGGTTGCCGGCCAGCGGCCGGCACTACCGCAACCGGTTTATTTCGCCAGGTTCAGTTCCTTCAGCAGCTGCGGCGCCGGCGCCACTTCCTGCATGATCCACTGCATGTAGCGGCTGTCGACGGCGATCATGCGGGTCATCACCGGGTCGAACACCCAGTTGGAGCTGACCGATTCCCAGTTGCCGTCGAATGCCAGGCCGACCAGCCTGCCGTTGGCGTCCAGCACCGGCGAACCCGAGTTGCCACCGGTGATGTCCAGGTTGGACAGGAAGTTCACCGGCACCGAACCGATGCGCTTGTCTTCCAGGCCGCCATAACGCTTGGCCTTGACCGCGTCGAGCAGCGCCTTCGGCGAATCGAACGGATCTTCACCGGTTTCCTTCGCCGCCACGCCTTCCAGGGTGGTGAACGGGGTGTACTTCACGCCGTCCTTGCCGTAGCCCATGACGTTGCCGAAGGTGATGCGCAGCGACAGGTTGGCGTCCGGGTAGACGAACTCGCCCTGGCTCTTCTTGTAGTCGGCCACGGCCTGCAGGTACAGCGGACGCGCGGTCAGCGATTCGCCTTCGCGGATCTTCTTCTGCTCTTCCTGCTTCAGCAGTGCCGGCATGACAGCCACGGCGTACTGGATGGCCGGATCGCTGCTGGCTTCAAATGCGGCACGGTCGGCCTTGAACCATTTCAGGCGTGCGTCCAGGCTGCCGAGCTCGGTGCCCGACAGCTTGCCCACCAGCGCCTTTACTGCGTTGGCATCGCTGCCGGCCAGCCACTTGTTCAGCACTTCATTGTCGCGCTGCGCGGCCGGCAGGGCCACGTACTGCTCCAGCCAGTAGGCCTGCAGCTGCTGGTCCATCTTCGCCACGTAGCGGCGGTCCATCTGCTTCAGGCCACCTTCAATGGTGGTCAGGTCGCGCTCCTGGTAACCGGCTTCGCGCTCGGCATCCGGCTTGCTGCGCTCGATCGACAGGCGGTACAGGGTGATCGCCGCGCCAACGGCCGAGGTGTTGTTGAACTGGCCGACGAACAGGTCGCGTTCGCGGGTCGACTTGCTGGTATCCAGATGCTTGAGCAGCTGCGCATGTGCGGCCAGCGCGGGCTTGCCGGCAGCGCCCTGCTTCTTCAGCCACGCCAGCACGGCGGCCTCTTCCGCCTGTTTCTGGCCGGCGGCGTCGATGCGCTTGAAGCCTTCCAGCTGGCCCAGGTAGTTCTTGGCCACGTTGTTCATGCTGGCGGCGGTGGCGGCGTACTTCACCTTGACGTCGGCGTCGGCCTTGCCGGCGTCGGCGATCATCTTCAGCACGGCGTTGTAGTGCTTGGCGATGGTCGGGTAGGTGAAGCTGGCGGTTTCGTTGAACTCACCGGCCAGCGCGTAGCGGTTGGTGCGGCCCGGGTAGCCGGCCACCATCACGAAGTCGTCGGCGCCCAGCGGCTGGTCGGCGAACTTCAGGAAGTGCTTGGGCTGGTACGGCACGTTGTCGGCGGCGAAGGCGGCCGGCTTGCCGTCCTTGCCGACGTAGGCGCGGTAGAACGAGAAATCGCCGGTGTGGCGCGGCCACATCCAGTTGTCGACGTCGCCGCCGAACTTGCCGACGCTGCCCGGGGGCGCGTAGACCAGGCGCACGTCCTTGATTTCCATGTTGCGGAACAGGCGATAGGTGTTGCCGCCGGAGAAGCTGTACAGGCGGCAGCGGAACCCGGCATCGGCTTCACAGGCGGCAACCTGGGCCTTGTCGAAGGCGTCCAGCGCGCGACTGCGGGCCAGCGGGTCGTTGCCGGCGGCGGCGATGGCGGCCTTGGCCTGGGCGGTGACGTCGGTGATCTGGTCGAGCACGAACACGCGGGCGTTCGGGCCGGCGCTCAGTTCGTCCTTCAGGGTCGGCGCGTTGAAGCCGTCCTTGATCAGGTTCTTCTGCGCGGTCGAATTGAGCTGGATGGCGCCATACGCGCAGTGGTGGTTGGTGACCACCAGGCCCTGCGGCGAGACGAAGCTGGCGGTGCAGCCGCCCAGCGCAACCACCGCACCCATCGGGTCACCGGTCAGGTTGGCCAGCTGCTCCGGGGACAGCTTCAGGCCGGCCTTCTGCAGCGGCCCGGCGATTTCCGGCAGCTGCTGCGGCACCCACATGCCTTCTGCGGCGTGGGCGACCTGGACCAGCCCAAGGCTGGCGACGATGGAAAATGCAAGCAGGTTCGAGCGCATGGAGCGGCCCCTGGTAGTGGAACCCTCGATTGTAGCCCGCCGCCCTGCCCCGGCCCGAACCCCGGAAGTCATGCAATCGGATGCTTCCACCGTTCAGCGTCTCCACTGCGATCGGACGGAGGCGGGAGGCCAGGCCGATGCAGGACACGCCGTAAACCCCGCTCCGCGGCCCGGCCCAGCCGCTGGCGGCTGTGCGTTCTGGCGCTTGCGAAGCAGTGCTTCGCAAGCAAAGCGCCCTCACCCATGGGGGCTCGGTCGCGCCATCCATGGCGCTCACGGTCCTGCATCGGCCTGGCCTCTCGCCTCCCCACAGTCCCCTGGCCTCGGACGGTAGCGCCGAGCCACGCCCGGCGAGCGAAGCGGCGCTGCTGTTTGCAGCACGTTCGAAACGCCCGCCGGCGCACGTCTTTCGTTCCGCCACTGCACCCGCAGCGCAACATGGGAAATCCGCGCGGCACCCTATAATCCGCGCTTTCCCCCTGATGAGTTCCACCCCGATGGCGCAGCAAACGATGAAGGCCCTGGTCAAGCGCGAAGCAGCCAAGGGCATCTGGATGGAAGAGGTTCCGGTGCCGACTCCGGGCCCCAACCAGGTGTTGATCAAGCTCGAGAAGACCGCGATCTGCGGTACCGACCTGCACATCTATCTGTGGGACGAGTGGAGCCAGCGCACGATCAAACCGGGCCTGACCATCGGCCATGAATTCGTCGGCCGCATTGCCGAAATCGGCCCGGGCGTGACCGGCTACGAGATCGGCCAGCGCGTCTCGGCCGAAGGCCACATCGTCTGCGGCCACTGCCGCAACTGCCGTGGCGGCCGCCCGCACCTGTGCCCGAACACCGTCGGCATCGGCGTCAACGTCAATGGTGCCTTTGCCGAATACATGGTGATGCCGGCCAGCAACCTGTGGCCGATCCCGGACCAGATCCCGTCGGAGCTGGCCGCGTTCTTCGACCCGTACGGCAACGCTGCGCACTGCGCACTGGAATTCGACGTGATCGGTGAGGACGTGCTGATCACCGGCGCGGGCCCGATCGGCATCATCGCTGCCGGCATCTGCAAGCACATCGGTGCGCGCAACGTGGTGGTGACCGACGTCAACGACTTCCGCCTGAAGCTGGCCGCCGACATGGGTGCCACCCGCGTGGTCAACGTCGCCAACCAGTCGCTGAAGGACGTGATGAAGGAACTGCACATGGAGGGCTTCGATGTGGGCCTGGAAATGAGCGGCAACCCGCGTGCGTTCAACGACATGCTCGACTGCATGTACCACGGTGGCAAGATCGCCATGCTGGGCATCATGCCCAAGGGTGCCGGCTGCGACTGGGACAAGATCATCTTCAAGGGCCTGACCGTGCAGGGCATCTACGGCCGCAAGATGTATGAGACCTGGTACAAGATGACCCAGCTGGTGCTGTCCGGCTTCCCGCTCGGCAAGGTGATGACCCACCAGCTGCCGATCGACGACTTCCAGAAGGGCTTCGACCTGATGGAAGAAGGCAAGGCCGGCAAGGTCGTGCTCAGCTGGAATTGACCCGAAGGGTCAATTCCCCCGCATGTTTCCTTCTCCCCGCGCCTTTGGCGCGCCCCCTTGAACAACAAGGGGGCTCTTCCCCAGATGGGATCAAGAACACCGCGGAACTGAAAAAGGCGCCCGATGGGCGCCTTTTTCGCAATGCGTGCCAGGCAAGCCTGGCACCTACCGAAGCAAGGGTTACTTGCCGACGGCCACGGTCAGCAGCACGCGGCTGTGTGCCAGCTTGCCGGAGTTGTCGCGACCGTTGCCGTCGGTGCCGTAGTAGCCGAGGCCGACGTTGAACAGGCCGAACTGGCGTTCGACGCCGACGTTCCAGTCGGTATAGTCCTTGGCGATGCCGTCCTCGAAGGTGCTGCGGCCGACGTTGGCATTCAGGGTGAAGTCCTTCGGCAGGCCCCAGCTGCCGCCCAGGCCGAAGTACCAGCCATCGGTGCTGCTGTTCCAGACATCGTTGGTGTAGGCCACCGTCAGCTTGTAGGTCTCGTCCAGCGTGGTGGTGGTGATCAGCTCGTTGTAGTTCAGCTCGCTGGCACCGAGGTAGGTGTAGCGGTTCAGCAGCGCGTCGAAATTGACGCGGGGCGTGACGTCAACGCCGTAGCCGATCTGGTAGTCCACCTCAGTGCTCGGGTCGCCCGGACCGAAGTCGACGCCCGAACCCCAGACACCGGCATACAGGCCGACCGGCGAGGTGTAGGTGAAACCGGCCTGCAGGGTCGGCTTTTCGTCGGTCTGCGAGACACCACGGAACAGGTAATCGGAAACGGCGGTGACGTTCCAGCTGTACGGCGATTCGTTTTCCTGCGCACTGGCGGTGAACGGGGCGGCCAGGGTCAAGGCAGCGGCAATGGCGAGGCAGGCACGGGCGTGCTTCATGAGCGTCTCCGGTGGGGGCGGTGGCGTGGCGCGGAAGGCGAGAGCGGCCGGAGCGGGACAGCGCCGGTTCACGAATTTTTAACCCGTTTGCTATTGCGATGCAACATGTGTCCGCCGTGACGATGCCCCGCCCGGGCCGGTTGGCAAGCGGCGATGCCCGGTAGAATCGGCGGTTTCCCGTTCAGAGCCGTGCCCACGCCATGACCGACGCCTCCTCCGCCCTGACCCGCCACTACGCCGAGGAACTGGACGCCATCCGCGCCCAGGGCCTGTTCAAGTCCGAGCGGATCATCACCAGCCCGCAGTCGGCCGAGATCACCCTCGACGACGGCCGCAAGGTGCTGAATTTCTGTGCCAACAACTACCTGGGACTGGCCGACCATCCGGACCTGATCCAGGCCGCCAAGGACGCACTCGATACCCACGGCTTCGGCATGGCCTCGGTGCGCTTCATCTGCGGCACCCAGGACCTGCACAAGCAGCTGGAGAAGCAGATCGCCGACTTCTTCGGCAAGCAGGACACCATCCTGTACGCGGCCTGCTTCGATGCCAACGGCGGCCTGTTCGAGCCGCTGCTTGGCGAGAACGACGCAATCATTTCCGATGCACTGAACCATGCTTCGATCATCGACGGCGTGCGTCTGTGCAAGGCCAAGCGCTTCCGCTACGCCAACTGTGACATGGCCGATCTGGAAGCCCAGCTGCAGGCCGCCGATGCCGCCGGCTGCAAGACCAAGCTGATCACCACCGACGGCGTGTTCTCAATGGACGGCTTCATCGCGCCGCTGGACGAGATCACCGCGCTGGCAAAGAAGTACAACGCCCTGGTACACATCGACGAATGCCATGCCACCGGCTTCCTCGGTGCCACCGGCCGCGGCTCGGCCGAGGTCAAGGGCGTGCTGGAGAAGATCGACATCATCACCGGCACTCTGGGCAAGGCCATGGGTGGCGCACTGGGCGGCTTCACCTGCGCCAGCGCCGAGGTGATCGAACTGCTGCGCCAGCGCTCGCGCCCGTACCTGTTCTCCAACTCGCTGCCGCCGCACGTGGTAGCCGCCGGCATCAAGGCGTTCGAAATGCTGGCGGCCGCTGACGACCTGCGCAGCACCCTGGCCGAGAACACCGCCTACTTCCGCGAAAAGATGACCGCCGCCGGTTTCGACGTGAAGCCGGGCGTGCATCCGATCAGCCCGGTGATGCTGTATGACGCACCGTTGGCGCAGAAGTTCGCCGAGCGCCTGCTGGAAGAAGGCATCTACGCCATCGGTTTCTTCTTCCCGGTGGTGCCCAAGGGCCAGGCCCGCATCCGTACCCAGATCAGCGCTGCGCACAGCCGCGAGCACCTGGACCGGGCAATCGACGCCTTCACCCGCATCGGTGTCGAACTGGGCGTGGTCAAGGGCTGACCGCACCGGGGTCGGATCCCCAGGGGTAGCGCCGGGCCATGCCCGGCGATTTCCCGAAAGCCGCGCCATGCGCTCGCCGGGCACGGCCCGGCGCTACCGAAATGACGCGCGACGCGCGTCATTTCTTTTTCTTCTTGCCCTTCGGCTCTTCCTTGCTGGCAACCACTACCGGCTTGGCGGCAGCGTCCTGGCCATTGCCCTTGGCAACGCGGATGCCGTTGGCCTTCATCCAGGCATCGAACTCATCGGCGGTCATCTTCTTGTCGCCGTTGCTCATCAGGAAGCGGTAACTGCCGCGACCATCCAGCTGCGGGGTTTTCACTTCCACCACCGGGGTCTCGGCAGGCGTTTCCGCCTTGGCCACCTTCTTGTGGCCGCCGCAGGCGGCCAGCAGCACCATCGGCAGCAGCAGGCCTGCACAGCGCAGGGTTTGATTGAGGGTCGGGTGGTACATGGCAGGCTCCGTTCGGGAAAGTCGACAGCCAGGCGCCCCCTACGCCTGGAACGGCGGCCGGCAACTGCCGGCCACGGGCGATGATCAGCCCGGTGCAGCGGCCCCCAGCCGCTGCTGGTCGCTGACCTGCAGAACCCGCCACTGGCCCTTGCCGAGATCGCCGAGCAGCAGCCCACCGATCGCGACCCGGACCAGGCGCAGCACCTGCAGGTCGAAGGCCGCCAACAGGCGGCGGATATGGCGGTTGCGGCCCTCGTCGAGGACCACCTCCAGCCATGCGGTCTTGTCGCCACTGCGCAGTACGCGCACGGCACGGGCGGCGAGGAAATCCCCCTCATCCTCCACGCCGGTCTGCAGTGCCGCCAGGGTGGCGTCATCGGGCAGACGATCCACCTGCACGTGATAGGTCTTCTGCGGGCCGGTCTCCGGATCGGTCAGGTGCGCCGCCCACTGCGGATCATTGCTGAACAACAGCAAGCCTTCGCTGGCCTTGTCCAGGCGCCCGACCGGCGCGATCCACGGCAGGCCGGCACCATCGAAGCAGCGGTACACGGTGTCGCGACCACGCTCGTCCTGCGCCGTGGTGACCACCCCGCGCGGCTTGTTGAGCATCAGGTACAGGCGCTGCGGCGCCCCCATCGGCTGGCCGTCGACCTCGATGGGCGGCACCGGCTGGCCAATCGGAAATTCCGGGTCGCGCACGATGCGGCCGGACACGCGCACCCGGCCTTCGGCAATCCAGCGCGCGGCCTCGCTGCGCGAGCACACACCCGCCTTGGACAGCACGCGCGCCAGGCCATGGCGCACGCCACTGGATACATTCGGAGTCGCACGCCCACGCGGTGCGCGGGAGCGGGCGGCGGGGGCGGCAGGCGGGCGGCGCGTGCGCAAGCCTCTGCTCCCCGCGGCGCTTACTTCTTGTCGACCGGCTTGGTCTCAGCCGGTGCTTCGGCCGGGGCCGGAGTGGCGGCCGGAGCCGGACGCGCCTTGACCACGCGAACGCCGCGCGCCTTCATCCAGGCGTCGAACTCTTCGGCGGTCATGCGCTTGCCGTTCTGGCTCATGTCGAAGCGCCAGGGCGTGTTGTCGAATTCGGTCTGCGGCTTGTAGGCCGCCGGATCGTTCGGCTTCACCGCCGGTGCGCTCGGAATGGCCTTGGCGATGTTCTGGCAGCCGTCGATGCGCAGGCGCTGCAGCACCTGGTCCAGCGACTGCGACGGGTCGTAGTTGCTGCTCAGCACACCGGCCGGCATGCCCAGCTGGTTGCCACGGATGTACAGCTCGTCGGCCACTGGCGCGATAGTCGTGGCCGGCAACGGCAGCGGCGAGGCGCTGGTGTTGACCGAGCAATCGACCGCAGCGTGGGCGGCGGGAACCAGGGCCAGCGCCAGGACGGCGGCCGATGCAGAGCGCAGCATGAGGGGCATCCACGGAAGGAAGTGACGCGGCGAGTTTAGCAATGCCGCGTCAGCTTTCAAGCGCCACTTTCAATGAATACGACAACTTGTTGGTTTTACGGACAAAAGACCGACGAACGGTTGTGTTGCCGCGTCACAGGCGAGCTTCCTGGCCGCAGAAACAACAAGACCCGGCCGAAGCCGGGTCCTGCTGTGTCCTACGGGCAGAGCGTCAGAACTTAGTTCTGGACGTTCAGCTCGGTACGACGGTTCTTGGCGCGACCTTCCGGGTTGTCCGAACCATCCGGGTTGGTGTTCGGAGCAATCGGACGGCTCTCGCCGTAGCCGATCGGGCCGACCAGGCGACCGGCGTCAACGCCGTTCTTGGTCAGGTAGTTGTACACGGCGGTAGCACGACGCTCCGACAGCTTCTGGTTGTAAGCGTCGGTACCCTTCGAGTCGGTGTGACCGGCAACTTCAACGCGCAGATCCGGGTAACGCTTCAGGATCTCGGTGGCTTCGCTCAGGATCGCCACGGCGTCCGGACGCAGGTTCGACTTGTCGAAGTCGAAGTTGACGCCCTTCAGGTCGATGGAGACCGGAACCGGGCAACCGTCCGGACCGATGGTCTGACCCGGCTGCGAGTTCGGGCACTTGTCGTCGCAGTTGTTGACGCCGTCACCGTCGTCGTCCAGGTCGGCGCAGCTCGGGGCAACCGGAGCCGGAGCCGGAGCAGCCGCGACCGGAGCCGGGCCCAGCGGGATCACGACGCCGACCGAAGCCAGCACGTCGCCGAACCAGCTCTCGTCACGTGCGGCGATGCTCTGGTCGTCGAAGTCAGCGCGGTAGGCCACTTCGGCGCGGACAGCAACACGCTTCTCGAAGGTGGTCTGCAGGCCGACGCCCAGCTTGGCGGCAACATTGCCGTCCTTACGCTGGCGCGGGCCGTTGTTGTCGAGCGCAGCGTACTCTTCTTCCGACTTCTGGTAGCCCAGGCCACCGACGATGTACGGGTTCCAGCCGCGGCCTTCCTTGATGAAGTGGCGACGCAGGTCCAGCGAGACGCCGTACTGCGACCAGTTCAGGTCCTGGTTGCTGTCGAAGTTCGGGTTCTGGTAGTTCAGCTCACCGTCCAGCGACCAGTTCGGGCTGATGAACTTACCCAGGCCCAGGGTCACGAACGGAGCGTCATTGGTCAGACGGTCGCTGTCCTGGAAGTTGAAGCCGGCCGAACCGGTCAGGTACCAGCGGTCATCGAACTCCTGCGCCGAAGCTGCCTGGGCGAAAGCCAGGCCGCCCAGCAGCGCGGCAGTAAGGATCTTCTTGTTCATTGAGTACAGCTCCTATTTCGGGGGTATGAAACCGGTAGAGGCATGGGCCAGCACTAGTGCGTCGATGTTCGACAGCCGATTCAGCACGCCACCGCCGCGAACATTATGCTCAGGCGGGTGAAGGCCATGTTAACAGTCCCGTAACATGTGAAGTGTTGCGCCCGACCGTCCACCGGTCCGACGTTGAAACCCTATACAGGATGATGAAAATCCGCAAGACCCACACGCTGCAAGGGTTTGACGGGGTTTAGGCGCGAGAAGCGACATATTGCGCAACGTGCTGCATCACACGGTTCAGCGCGTCTGAGGAAACGTGAGGAACCTTATGATGGGATCACGAACCCAGCCGGAGCCGTGATGAAAGCCGTCGCCCTGAGTCGTGAATACGCACCCGCCCTGCGTGATGTCCTGCTGCCGCCGCCGCTGCCTCCTCGCGGCCGCGATCTGCTGGTGCGAATCGAAGCGGTTTCGGTCAACCCCGTCGATGGCAAGCAGCGGGCCGCCACCGATCCGGCCACCCTTGAGGTTCCCCGGGTGCTCGGCTGGGACGCAGCCGGCGTGGTCGAAGCCATCGGTGACGAGGCCAGCCTGTTCGCCTCCGGTGACGAGGTCTACTTCGCCGGTGACGTTACCCGGCCGGGCTGCAACGCCCAGTACCAGTGGGTTGATGAGCGCCTGGTCGCGCGCAAGCCGACCACGCTCGATTTCGCTGAAGCGGCCGCGCTGCCGTTGACCACTCTCACAGCCTGGGAACTGCTGTTCCAGCGCATGCCGCTGCAGCTCGATGGCCGCCGCCACGTGGGCCAGCACCTGCTGGTGATCGGCGGCGCCGGCGGCGTCGGCTCGATGGCGATCCAGCTGGCACGCCATGCCGGTTTCGAGGTGATCGCCACCGCCTCGCGCGAGGCCTCGATCGACTGGTGCCGGCAGATGGGGGCCACGCATGTGATCGACCATCGGCAGCCACTGCAGCCCCAGTTGCGGGCGCTGGGCATCGATGCGGTGCAGGTCGCGCTCAATCTGGCCGACACCGACCACTACTGGGATGAACTGGGCCAGCTGCTGGCACCGCAGGGCCACGTCGGCCTGATCGTCGAGCCGCGGGGTGCGCTGCGCATCGGCGATCCCTACAAGGCCAAATGCATCGGCATCCACTGGGAATTCATGTTCGCGCGTTCGCGCTTTGCCACCGCCGACTGTATCGAACAGCACCGCATCCTCAGCCGTGCGGCCAGCATGATCGATGCCGGCCAGCTGCGTGGCACGCTCAAGGAGACGCTGGGCACGATCAATGCGGCCAACCTGGACATCGCGCATCAGCGCCTGGCCAGCGGGCGCACGGTAGGCAAGCTGGCGCTGGTCGGCTGGGACGACTGACGCGGTGATGTAGAGCCGAGCCCACGCTCGGCTGCTGTGCCTGCCGCCACCCGCAGAGCACGGGCTCGGCCCTGCACAACCGCCCGCATGCAGGATCGACGCTACCTGTAGCAACGGATTGGCCGGCATCTGTATCTATGGATGATGCAGAAACAGCGATACGGTGGAAACAGATCCTCGCCCCCCCGGACCGCCATGCCCACCGCCCTGCCCTTGCGCCTGCTGCAATTGATCACCGGCCTGTTCCTGTACGGCTTCGGCGCCTCGCTGATGATCCGTGCCGCCATCGGCGTGGCACCCTGGGATGTGCTGTCGCAGGGCATCGCTGCGCAGACGCCGCTGTCATTCGGCTTGGCAACCAATGCCATCGGTGCATTGGTGCTGCTGCTGTGGTGGCCGCTGCGGCAGAAGCCGGGCGTCGGCACCGTGCTCAACGTGATGCTGATCGGCCCCTCCGCACAGTTCGGGCTGTGGCTGCTGCCGCCGGCCGTCGGCCTTGGCTGGCAGCTGGCGATGTTCTGTGGCGGCATGCTGCTGGTGGCGCTGGCCACCGGCCTGTACATCGGTGCCCGCCTTGGCCCGGGGCCACGCGATGGTCTGATGACCGGTCTGCATGCTCGTACCGGCTGGCCGATCTGGAAGGTGCGCAGCCTGATCGAAGGCAGCGTACTGCTGCTGGGCTGGTGCCTGGGCGGCAATGTCGGCCTCGGCACCCTCGCCTTCGCCCTGCTGATCGGGCCGCTGTGCGGAATGACGCTGGGCTGGTTCGGGATCGGTCGACCCGCGCCGGTAGTGCCGGCCGCTGGCCGGCAACCGCAATCGCCCTGAGTTGACCGGAATGCCGGCCAGCGGCCAGCACTACCAAACCGTCAGACAGCGGCCAGCCCTTCCAAAGAAGCGGCCCTTGCCCCGGCCGCCGTTTCGCGGCACGCTTCGCGCTTCCGTACGCAAGCGTATCGACCATGTCGCCAGCCAACGAAAGCGCCTATCCCCACCTGTTCGCCCCGCTGGACCTGGGCTTCACCCAGCTGCGCAACCGCGTATTGATGGGTTCGATGCACACCGGCCTGGAAGATCGCGCCCGCGACTTCCCGCGGCTGGCGGCCTACTTCGCCGAGCGCGCCGAGGGCGGCGTCGGCCTGATCGTCACCGGCGGCTTCGCGCCCAATGTGGTCGGTTGGCTGAAGCCATTCGGTGGCAAGCTGTCCTGGCCCTGGGAAGTGCGGCCGCACCGCCAGCTCACCGCCGCCGCGCACCAGCACGGCGCGAAGATCTGCCTGCAGCTGCTGCATGCCGGCCGCTATGCCTACCACCCGTTGTCGGTGGCACCGTCGAAGCTGAAGGCACCGATCAACCCGTTCACCCCGCGCGCATTGTCGGCCAGCGGAGTAGAGCGCCATATCGCCGACTACGCTCGCAGTGCCAAGCTGGCCCGCGAGGCCGGCTACGACGGCGTGGAAGTGATGGGCTCGGAGGGCTACCTCATCAACGAGTTCATCGCCCCGCGCACCAACAAGCGCGCCGATGCCTGGGGCGGCGACGCGCGCCAGCGCATGCGCTTCGCGGTCGAGATCGTGCGCCGCATCCGCGAGGCCTGCGGCCCGGACTTCATCATCATCTACCGCCTGTCACTGGTGGATCTGGTCGACGACGGCAGCGACTGGGACGAGATCGTTCAACAGGCGCAGGCGATCGAGGCGGCTGGCGCAACGATCATCAATTCCGGCATCGGCTGGCACGAAGCGCGCATTCCGACCATCGCCACCTCGGTGCCGCGCGCGGCCTTTGCCGGCGTCACCGCCAAGCTCAAGCCGCATGTGAAGGTACCGCTGGTGGCGACCAACCGCATCAACATGCCCGACGTTGCCGAACGCATCCTGGCCGGTGGCGGCGCCGACATGGTGTCGCTGGCACGCCCGCTGCTGGCCGACCCGCAGTGGCCGAACAAGGCCCGTGCCGGCCGCGCGGAGGCGATCAACACCTGCATCGCCTGCAACCAGGCCTGCCTGGACCACGTGTTCGAGAACAAGCTGGCCAGCTGCCTGGTCAATCCGCGCGCCGCCCACGAGACCGAGCTGGTCTATCGTCCCACGGCTACGCCGAAGAAGGTTGCGGTGGTCGGTGCCGGCCCCGCCGGCCTGGCCTGCGCCACTGTCGCTGCCCAGCGTGGCCACCAGGTCACCCTGTTCGATGCCAATGATGAGATCGGCGGCCAGTTCAACGTGGCCAAGCGCATCCCCGGCAAGGAAGAGTTCCACGAGACCCTGCGCTACTTCCGCCACGCGCTGCAGGAGACCGGCGTACAGCTGCGCCTGGGTACCCGCGTCGACGCTTCCCAACTGGCTGGCTTCGACGAGGTGGTGCTGGCCACCGGCATCACCCCGCGCAAGGTCGATTTCCCCGGTGCCGATCACGACAAGGTGGTGAGCTACCTGGACGTGCTGCTGGGACGGGTCGAAGTGGGCGCCAATGCGGCGATCATCGGCGCCGGCGGCATCGGCTTCGATGTCGGCGAATTCCTCAGCCACGCCGGTGAATCCCCCTCGCTGGATCCGCAGCGCTGGATGGCCGAATGGGGCGTGGATGCCAGCTTCGAGGCACGCGGCTCGCTGGGCCGGCCCCAGGTCGAGCCGTCACCGCGGCGCTTGTGGCTGCTGCAGCGCAGCCCGGGCAAGCCAGGCGCGCGGCTGGGCAAGACCACCGGCTGGATCCATCGCGCCACACTGAAGGCCAAGGGCGTGCGCATGCTCGGTGGCGTCGAGTACCTGGGGGTGGACGACGAGGGCCTGCGCATCCGCGTGGACGGCAGCGAACAGCTGCTGCCGGTCGACCATGTGGTGATCTGCGCCGGGCAGGAACCGAACCGCACGCTGCAGGCCGAACTGCAGGCGGCCGGCATCAACGCGCAGCTGATCGGTGGTGCCGACGTGGCCGCCGAACTCGATGCGAAACGCGCCATCGACCAGGGCAGCCGGGTCGCCGCCGCGCTCTGATGAGCGCCTGAATGGGGGACGGAATGTGATTTCCGTCACCCCGGTTGAACCTGAATGTCAAGCCGAGCGGTTCATGATGCGTTCGGCTATGCCCCCCTACCTTGCGCCATCTTTCCGCTCACCAGCCAGTTTCCGGTGAGCCGGCGCAGTCCCCACGATCGGTACTGATCGTTTCTTTTGGGGCTGCCCACGGGGCGGCCCCGATGGCCGCCTCCCCATGACGCCAAGTCGTCCCCCGCCTCCTGCCGCCCCGCGGCCGGAACCGGAGGGTGCGGCCCATACGGAGCAAGGAGTTAGTTGTATGAAACTGGCCTGGATTCTCTGGCTGTCGCAGTTGCTGCCTCAGCCGGCCGCTGATTCACTGTGTTTGAGCACCACCGTCTACCTGGAAGCCCGCGACCAGACCCTGCGCGGCCAGCAGGCCGTTGCCGAGGTTGCCCTGCGCCGTCTCGACAGTGGCCTGTGGGGCGACTCGATGTGCCAAGTGGTCACCGCGCGCAAGCAGTTCGCACCGACCATCGTCTCCCCCGGCACCCAGCTGGGCAATGACGCGGCGTGGAGCGAAGCGATGAACGTGGCCTTCGACGCCGAGCGCAACTGGGCGCTGCCGGCCGGCGAACGCCGCGAGATCGTGCCCGGTGCCAGCCACTTCGCCGCGCTGTCCATCGCCAGCCCGAACTGGCGCAACGCCTACCAGGTGGCGACCATCGGCGATCACACCTTCTACAAGGTGCAGAACCTCAAGCCGCGGCAGTCGTAACGATCCGTGCTGGCGGCAGCGTTGCCGGCCGCCGCCGGGCTCTGGGATAGTGGGCGTTTCCCGCCCGCATCACCTGGAGTTCCCATGAAGCTGTACAGCAAGCCCGGTGCCTGTTCCACCGCCGACCACATCGCCCTGCAGTGGACCGGCCAGCCGTTCGAGGTTGAACTGCTGAACAAGGACACCCTGAAGGGTCCGGAATTCCTCAAGATCAACCCGGCCGGTGCCGTTCCCGCACTGGTCGACGGCGACTTCGTGCTGCTGCAGAACGCCGCGATCATGGGCTACATCGCCGACCGCTTCCCGCAGGCCGGCCTCGGCGGTGATGGCAGTCCGCGCCAGCGCGCCGAAGCCACCCGCTGGCTGGCCTTCGTCAATTCCGACGTGCACCCGGCCTTCTCGCCGCTGTTCGCGCCGGGCAAGTTCATCGCCGACGAGAGCCAGTACGACGCGATCCGCGCCGCCGCGCACAAGCGCCTGCGTGGCCTGTTCGAGACCGCCGACAGGCAGCTGGCCGACAAGCCCTGGCTGGCCGGCTTCCGCAGCTTCGCCGACCCGTACTTCTACATCACCCTGCGCTGGGCCGCCGGTACCAAGGTTGATCTGTCCGGCCTGGACAACCTGGCCGCCTACAAGGCACGCATGGACGCCGATGCCGGCGTGCAGGCCGCGCTGAAGGCCGAAGGCCTGGCCTGAGGATGACCCGGGGGTCAGGGCCGTTTGCGTGTCGAACGGATCTGACCCCGCTGGTTGCCAAACGCGGGGTCGGATCCGCCTGTACCGCAGGCGGCTCTGACCCCATCCGTTGCATCCTCACACTCAGCCGATCTGGCGGATCACTTCGCCCTTGGCATCGCGCAGATAGGTCGGCACCACGTCGATGCGCAGCGCCTCCGTCAACGGGTAGATGCCACGTTCGGCACGCACGCCGGCCAGGGCCCGCAGCCCCGCCTCGCTCAGCGCCCAGCGCGCGCTGTCCGCCGACAGTTCGCCCACGTCGCCATGCCCGGCTGGAATGAACGCCCATTGCCGCTCGCGACTGACCAGTTCCAGCGACTTTCCGTGGCGCAGGCGCAGCGGCAGCAGTTCGCACACGCTGGCGACCTGGCCCGCGCCGAGCACCAGCGTGGTGACGCCCGCCTCCTGCCGCCAGTCCAACGTCTCGACGAACAGCATGCCGGTGCTGGAGCCCTCGCGCTCGCTGCCGGCCCTCACCCGTTCGGCCAATGCCGGATCTTCCAGCAGGTTGCCGCGATGCAGGTCGCTGATCCACAGCGGCATCGCCGGCTGCAGTGCCTGCAGCACGCCACGCGTCGACCAGCGCTTGAGCGCCTCCATCTCCTCATCGGTCAGCCCGACCAGCTGCAGGAACTGCAGGTGGCCATTGGCGGTGTCGCGTGCCGGCAACTGCGGGTCGGCAATGAAGGCCAAGTGGCACAACCGCGTGTCGGTCTCCAGTGCGATCGGGCCGTTCGCATTCAGATGGTGGCCATCCTCGAACACGTTGCCGCTGCCGAACACATAACGCGCCAGGTTCTGCAGCAGGTTCATCGGCCACACCGGCGGCGTGCTGTCGGCGTTCTCAGCGGCTTCGGCAGCGAGACGGAACGTCAGCTCGAAACCATAGCCGCTGGCGGCAGCATCACTGCTCTCCTTGGCATACAGCTCGGAAAAACCGTAGGTGATGTAGTGCCAATGCGGAACCGGCGCATCCGCCCAGTACACACTGATGCCATCCAGCGGATCCTGGCCGCCGAGCGTGTAGGGAAGCGCGGTGCCGTAGTGTCGCGGCTCCTGCCCGGCATACAGCGGCGCCAGCGCCGCATTGATCGCGTCCCAGCCGGGGGTGTCGGTGTCATCGTGGTCGTCCTGCACGCGGGACTCCTTGTGGGAAAGTGAACCGATCACTTTACGCGGTGGCTCAGGCCTGCACGACCTCTTTGCCAGCGTTTACTACGGCGGACTGGGTTTCCTGCCACCAGCGCTGGGCCAGCGCCGGGCTGCGCGCCTTGCCCACCGCCGCCAGCAGTTCCGGGCAAAGGCGTTCCAACGCCAGCGCATCGGTGCAGCGTTCGATCTTCAACTGCATGAAGTAGCCCTTCAGCCCCAGATGGCGCCGCACCGCCTCGCTCATCGCGTCGTACAACTGCTGGTACAGCGCCGGGTCCTGTTCGCGGCCGGTGCTGATGCCACGCGCCGGAGCGGCCTCTACGCTCCCGCCGATCACCTCGATCAGTCCCTGTGCGGCCAGCTGCTCCAGTGCATCCGGAGGTGCGCGCAGGCCATCGAACAGGCCACGCAGTTCGGTGTCATCGCGATGGCCATCGACCATCAGCAGGATTGAACGCAGTGCCGCCGGCAGGCGCCGGCCACGGTCTTCGATTTCCTGACGGCCAGCCGCCGTCTTGGCGTGCAGCAATGCCATTGCCTCCCCCTCCCTCGATGCGCAATGCCGGCGCGCCCTGGCGGGCACGCTCCCCTGCAACCGAGCTTAGCGCACCGGTTGCAGGGAGGAAGCTGCGGTGCAGCAACGGCCTCCCCTGTAGAGCCGAGCCCATGCTCGGCTGCTTTGGCAAGGCATGCGGAGCCGAGTATCGGCTCGGTTCTACAGAAGCAGGTCAGCGGCCCAGCGCGCGGCGGATTTCCTCCAGCGCGCTGGGATCATCCAGCGTCGACAGGTCGCCCGGGTCACGCTGCTCGGCCAACGCCTGCAACGAGCGCCGCAGCAGCTTGCCCGAACGGGTCTTGGGCAGCGCGTTGACCACGTGCACATGCGCCGGGCGCGCGACCGCACCAAGCGAAGTCGTCACCGTCGCCATCATCTCGGCCACCACCGGCGCCGGATCCTCGCCCTCAAGCCCCTGCTTGAGGGTGACGAACACCAGCGGCACCTGCCCCTTCAGCTCGTCCTTGACCCCGATCACGGCAGCCTCGGCCACGCGCGGGTGGCTGGAGATGGCCTCCTCGATCTCGCGCGTACCCAGACGATGCCCGGCCACGTTGATCACATCGTCGGTACGGCCGAGGATGAAGGTATAGCCATCGTCATCGCGGATCGCCCAGTCCAGCGAGCTGTACAGCAGTTCCTTGAAGTGGCTGAAGTAGCTCTGCAGGAAACGACTGTCGTCGTTCCACACCGTGCTCATGCAACCCGGCGGCAAGGGCGGCGACACCACCAGCACGCCCTTCTGCCCCGGCGCCACTTCCTCGCCGGTGTTCTCGTCGATCACCTTCATCCGATAGCCGAGATTGGGGAAGCCCGGTGAACCGAAGCGGACCGGCTTCATCTCCAGGCCCGGCAGCAGGGTCAGTGCCGGCCAGCCGGTTTCGGTCTGCCAGTAGTTGTCGATGATCGGCTTGCCCAGCGCTTCGCTGATCCAGTGCGCGGTGGGTTCGTCCAGCGGCTCGCCGGCCAGGAACAGGTACTTCAGGGCGCGCAGGTCGTGGCGATGGATGAAGTCCGCGTCGTGCTTCTTCAGCACGCGGATGGCGGTGGGTGAGGAGAACATGGTGCGCACGTTGTACTGTTCGCACAGCGCCCACCAGATACCCGGGTCCGGATTCGTCGGCAGCCCCTCGTACAGCAACGAGGTGCAGCCACCGATCAGCGGGCCGTACACGTTGTACGAGTGGCCCACCGCCCAGCCGACGTCGGAAGTGGAGAACATCACCTGGCCCGGCTTGCAGTCGAACACGGTCTCCATCGACTGCGCCATCGCCACCGCGTAACCACCGACATCGCGCTGCACGCCCTTCGGCTTGCCGGTGGTGCCGGAGGTGTACAGCAGGTAGCTCGGCTCGCTCGCTTCAAGCCACTGCACCGGCACATCGACTTCACCAACCTGTGCACGCAGCGCGGCGTAGTCCACGTCGCGACCCGGCACGCGGGGTTCGGCGGCATCCAGCCCACGCGAGACGATCAGCACGTGTGGTGGCGGCGAAGCTGCTTCGGCGCAGGCCGCGTCAACCATCGGCTTGTATGGAATCAGCTTGCCGCCGCGCATGCCGGCATCCGCTGCGATCAGCAACTTCGGCTTCGCATCGTCGATGCGCAGCGCCAGGTTGTGCGCGGCGAAGCCACCGAACACCACCGAGTGCACCGCACCGATGCGCGCGCAGGCCAGCATCGCGAACACGGCTTCGGCCATGTTCGGCATGTAGATCACCACGCGGTCACCGTGGCCGACGCCGAGATGCTTGAGCACGGCGGCGAAGTCGTTCACTTCGCGATACAGCTGGCGATAGGTGATCTCGCGGGTGCTGTTGGTTTCGGTGGAAATCGCAACCAGCGCGAGCTGGTCGGCGCGCGTTGCCAGGTGGCGGTCGACGGCGTTGTAGCAGAGATTGGTTTCACCACCGACGAACCAGCGCCGGAACGGCGGGTTGCTGTAATCGAGCACCTGCTGCGGCGGTTTGTGCCAATGGATGCGCTTGGCTTCCTCGCCCCAGAACGCCTCCGGCTCGTCGATCGAGCGACGGTAGGTTTCCTCGTAGTTCATGACGCAGCCCTCCCAGACAAAGTCATGGGTTCGAGGATAGTCCGGCGCTGGCGCGCGGGCCGCCCTACCTTGGTAGGGGGTGGGGTTTGTTGTGCAGGGCTTGCAGCCCTGCACCTCGGTACGCGCCATCGCATGCGCGCTGCCGCTCCCACGCTTCGCTGCGCGAACCGCGGGCCCCACTTACCAACACCCAAACCCCCGCCGCTTCGCGGCCGCTCCCTGACTCAGGGGGCTCTGCCCCAGACACGATCCGACGCCCGCCATGCCGGATCTGACCCCGGATGTATTTCGATATCTGACAGATTCCATCCACGCATAGCATGGATCCATCAGATCGCGGGAATCTGTCAGAGGCGGGACGGTGTCGGAGTACGGGGTGTCAGCCGCATGGGCCCGAGGCATGCCTCGGGCGGGTTGGGCAGGACGCCCAACCCTGGTCTTGCCGTGTGCGCAGGAAAGCGCACACAAGCAAGCGGCTGCCAAGCCTACAGGGATGTACTTGCGGCGTCCCCGCACTCCGACATCGCCCCGCCATCCACGGATAGCCGGCTTTTGCTGTTGCTTCGACCTTTGATTGAAGCTCCGGCAGGTGCAGGGCGCAGCCCTGCCGAACCCCTTTACTTGACCTGCACGTCGATCACGCCGTCGCCGACGCGGGCCCGCAGGGCGTCACCGGGCTGTACCTGATCAACCTTCCGCACCAGGGTGCCATCATCGCTGCGGGTCAGGATGCTGTAGCCACGCGCCACGGTCGCCAGCGGGCTGACTGCTTCAAGTGAACGTGCCAGCCCGCGCAGTCGCAGTGCATCGCGCTCCAGCAGACGCTGCATCGCTGCCTGCGGTCGTCCGCGCAGGGTGGCCAGGCGGCGTTGCATCGTGTCGAGCTGGCGCTGTGGATGGTGCCCGCGCAGGACCGCCGCTGCATGGCGAAGCCGCGCGGCACGGCGCTCCTGCTGCTGGTTGAACGCGGCATGCAGGCGCCGGCCCAGATCGAGCTGGCGTCGACGCAGCAGGTCCAGTCGTGCCTGCGGGCTCTGGGCGTTCAGGCGCAACAGGGCGCGGTCGGCGCGCTGCATCGCCTGCTGCATCGCATGCCGTTGCAGCTGCACCATGCGGGCGGCCGTGCGGCGCAGGCGCAGGGCCAGTTCGCGCTGGTCGGGTACCAGCAGCTCGGCCGCCACCGAGGGCGTTGGTGCACGCAGGTCGGCGGCGAAGTCGCTCAGGCTGAAGTCGGTTTCGTGGCCCACCGCCGAGACCACCGGCGTGCGGCTGGCGGCGATCGCACGGGCCAGTGTTTCATCGTTGAAGGCCCACAGGTCTTCCAGCGAACCACCACCGCGGGTCAGCAGGATCACGTCGTAGCGGCCACTGGCATCGGCGGCCTGCAGCAGCCGGGTGATCTGCGCGGCGGCACTGCTGCCCTGTACCAGGGTTGGCAGCAGGTCCACTTCCAGCAGCGGGAAGCGCCGGCCGAGCACGCTCAGCACGTCGCGCACGGCGGCGCCGGTGGGCGAGGTGATCACGGCCAGGCGCTGCACGTGCGCCGGCAGCGGCCGCTTGCGTGCCGGGTCGAACAGGCCCTCGGCCTCCAGCCGTGCCTTCAGCTCCTCGAAGGCGCGGCGCAGCGCGCCTTCGCCGGCTTCCTCCATGTGGTCCAGCACCATCTGGTACTCGCCACGGGCGTCGTACAGGGTCACCTTGCCGCGCACCAGCACGCGCATGCCTTCGCGCGGCACGAACTTCAGGTACTGCGCCTTCATCCGGAACATCGCCGCACGCAGCTGCGCGCGCGCGTCCTTCAGGGTGAAGTAGAGGTGTCCGGAGGCAGGACGCGCCACGCTGCCCAGTTCGGCCTCGACCCAGATCGCCGGGAAGCTGCCTTCCAGCAGGTCGCGGGCCAGGGTGTTGAGCTGGCTGGGGGTGAGGATGTCGTTGTTGCGTGGCTGCATGGAAACGGCGTGCTGCGGGCGGAACGGGGGCTCAGGATCGCACGTCAGCGCGCTGTGTGCTGGCCCAGTGCCCACTGCACGTGTTCACGCACCAGCGGCGAGGGATCGTCGATGCGGGTCTGCAGCGCAGCCAGCGCTTCGGCCGAGGACGGCGCATTGCCCAGCGCCACGGCGATGTTGCGTAGCCAGCGCTCATGGCCGCTGCGCCTGATCGGGCTGCCTTCAGTGCGGCGCAGGAACTCGGCTTCGTCCCAGGCGAACAGCTGGTCCAGGCGCGCGGTATCGAGGTTGTTGCGCGCACGGAAATCGGCTTCGTCGGTGCGCTTGGCGAACTTGTTCCAGGGGCAGACCAGCTGGCAGTCGTCGCAGCCATAGATGCGGTTGCCGATCAGCGGGCGCATCTGTTCGGGAATGGCGCCGTCGTGTTCGATGGTCAGGTAGGAAATGCAGCGCCGCGCGTCCAGCCGCTGCGGGCCGGTGATGGCCTGGGTCGGGCAGACATCGATGCAGCGCGTGCAGGTGCCGCAGTGCGCCGTGGCCGGCGTATCGATCGGCAGTGGGATGTCGATGTAGATCTCGCCGATGAAGAACCAGGAACCGCCATGGCGGTCGATCAGGCAGGTGTGCTTGCCGATCCAGCCGAGCCCGGCGTTGCGGGCCAGTGCGCGCTCCAGGACGGGGGCGGAATCGACGAACACGCGGTAGCCCAGTGGCGCGACTTCGTCGTTGATCTGCGTGGCCAGCTTCTGCAGGCGGTTGCGCATCAGCTTGTGGTAGTCGCGGCCCAGCGCATAGCGCGCCACGTAGGCGCGGCCCGGGTCGGCCAGCGTCGCCCACGCTTCGGTGTCATCCTTGTGGCTGTAGTCCATGCCCACCGAGATCACGCGCACAGTGCCGGGCAACAGCTCGGCCGGTCGTGCGCGCAGGGTGCCGTGGCGCGCCATCCAGTCCATCGTGCCGTACAGGCCCTGGCCCAGCCAGTCGGCCAGGTGCGCCTCGTCCTCGCCGAGCTCGATACCGGCGATGCCGCAGCGCTGGAAGCCATGCGCGCGGGCCAGTTCGCGGATGCGCTGCACGGCCTGGGCTGGATCGACGGGGGAGGGGGCGAGGGACATGCGCACCAGTATAAAATCCCTGCATGGCCAACCTCGCCGATCTGTTCGATTCCGCTGCCGCGCGTGCGCTGGATGCCCAGGCGTCCACCCTGGCGGGGGATGCTGGCTGGGGACTGATGGCGCAGGCCGGCCAGGCCGCCTGGCAGTGCCTGCTGCAGCATTGGCCGCAGGCGCAGCGCATCGGCGTGGTGGTCGGTGCGGGCAACAATGGCGGCGACGGCCTCGTGCTGGCTCGCCACGCGTTGCAGGCCGGGCGCGAGGTGAGGGTGATCGCCCTGCCGGGCCGGGCGCCATCGACCGCGCTGGCGCAGCGTGCAACATCGGAGTTCAGGTCCGACG
This sequence comes from Stenotrophomonas maltophilia group sp. RNC7, assembly GCF_030910085.1. Lineage (NCBI taxonomy): Bacteria > Pseudomonadati > Pseudomonadota > Gammaproteobacteria > Lysobacterales > Lysobacteraceae > Stenotrophomonas > Stenotrophomonas maltophilia group sp. RNC7. Next base: position 136,987 of record NZ_JAVFVN010000867.1, read on the forward strand.
GCGGCGCCATCACCGAGTTCGACGGCGCGCTGCCCGAGGCCGACCTCTGGGTCGATGCCCTGTTCGGGCTGGGTTTCGAACGCGCGCCGGAGGGCGCGGCGCAGGCGCTGATCGTTGCGATCAATGCGCAGGCGGCACCTGTGCTGGCCCTGGATGTGCCCAGTGGCGTCGATGCCGACCGCGGTGCGGTACCCGGCGCGGCAGTACGCGCTGCGCGGACCCTGCAGTTCATCGTGGCCCATCGCGGGCTGTACACCGGCGACGCGCTGGATCATTGCGGGCACAAGGCCCTGGCACCCCTGCAGTTGCCCGCGGCCGCATGGCAAAGCGTGTCGCCTGCCGTGGAGTACTGGACGCAGGCACGGTTGCCGGCCCTGTTGCCGCCGCGCCGCGCCAATACCCACAAGGGTGAATCCGGCCACGTGCTGTGCGTCGGCGGCAACCACGGCAGCGGCGGTGCCATCGCCATGGCAGCCGAGGCCGCCTTGCGCGCAGGGGCGGGGCTGTTGAGCCTGGGCACCCGCCGCGACCACGTCGGTCCACTGCTGGCTCGGCTGCCCGAGGCGATGACCCACGCGTTGGAAGACGGCGAAGCGCTGCCGGCCTTGCTTGACAGGGCCAAGGTGGTGGCGATCGGGCCCGGTCTGGGCCAGGACGAATGGGCACGCGCACTGTTTGCGCGGGTGCTGGCCAGCGCCAAACCACTGGTGGTCGATGCCGACGCGCTGAACCTGCTGACGCAGGATCCGCGTGCCTTGCCCGGCGCCGTCCTCACACCGCACCCGGGCGAGGCCGCACGCCTGCTCGGCTGCAGCACCAGCGACATCCAGGCCGATCGCTACGCCTGTGCGCAGACGCTCGCCGAGCGTTTCCATGCGGTGGTGGTGTTGAAGGGCGCCGGCAGCATCGTGGCGGCGCCCGGGCAAACGCCCCGGTTGATCGCCGCCGGCAATCCCGGCATGGCCGTGGGGGGCATGGGCGACCTGCTCACCGGCATCATCGCCGGCCTGCGTGCGCAGGGCCTGGCCGCCTTCGATGCCGCCGCGGCGGGCGCGTTGCTGCATGCGCTGGCCGGCGACGCGGCTGCCGCTGACGGCGCACGCGGCCTGCTTCCTACTGATCTGCTGGCGCCGCTGCGGCGACTGGCCAACCCGGAACGCTTCCCATGACCGATTTCTTCCTTGCCGACAGCGACGCCACCGAACTGCTCGGGCAGTGGCTGGCGGCCACCCGGCCCCCGCAGGCGCTGATCGAACTGCGCGGCGACCTGGGCGCCGGCAAGTCGACCACGGCCCGCGCGCTGCTGCGGGCGCTGGGCGTGCAGGGCGCGATCCGCAGCCCCACCTACACCCTGGTCGAGCGCTATCCGCTGGCCAGTGGCGGTGAGGCGTGGCACCTGGACCTGTACCGCATCGGCCAGGCCGGTGAGCTGGATTTCCTCGGCCTGGACGAAGGCAGCGCGGTGCTGTGGCTGGTCGAATGGCCGGAACGGGGCGCCGGCGCGCTGCCGCCGACCGACCTGGTGGTGGCACTGGAGATCGAAGGACATGGGCGCCGCGCCAGTCTCACTGCGGGCAGCGACGTTGGACATGAATGGCTGAAACGGCTGCCCCAAGGGGGCGACTTGCAGGCCATTTCTGTCGGCTGACGAGAACAAAGATCGGCAGGTTACGGATTATTAAGGAAAAAGGTGTTGCATTCCGTTCAGCGCGGTGATTGAATCCTGAGCCATGCGCCCGGGGAACCGTCTCATCGCCATCTGTGCCGCCGTCGGACTGGGTCTGGCGAGCGTCAGTGCGTGGGCGGGTGAAGTCCGCCAGGTGCTGCTGAACACCGGCGCGACCGGCACCCGTGCCGAGATCTCACTGGTCGGCAGTGGCGGCTACAAGACCCTGTCGCTGGCCGGCCCGAACCGCCTGGTGGTCGATTTCCCCGACTCCAGCGCCGTACGCAACCTGAAGATGCCGGCCGCGCAGGGCGTGGTCACGGCGGTGCGTACCGGACAGCCGGTCCCGGGCACTTTCCGTGTCGTGTTCGACCTTGCCGAATCGGTGGCGCCGTTCCGCCCGCAGATGCAGCGCGAGGGCAATGAATCCAAGCTGGTGATCGAATGGCCGGGTGATGGCCCTGCCATGGCCACCAGCCGCCCGGCGACGCCACCGGCGGTGCAGCCGCAGGCGGCCGCTGTGGGGGGCTCAGTCGCGCCCACGCCGGCCGAGAACGCGCAGTCACGCACCGATGCTGCGCGGGCCACCGCCCTGCTGACCGCACAGGTGCAGCAGCAGGCCAGCGCCAGCGCCGCCGCACCCGCCACGCCGACCCCCGCACCGACCAGCGCGCCGGCCCAGGTTGCTGCGGCAGGCGTCGCGGCCAGCAGCACGCCTTCATCCTCGCCGGCTGCAATCCTCGCCGGCCAGCGCACTGCTGCGGTGGTGACCACGCCGCCGGCAACGGCCCCTACACCGGCACCGACGCCGGCCGAGCCGCCGCGTCCGGCCATGCCCAGCGATGCATCGCGCATCCGCATGCAGCCCGGCATGCGCCATCTTGTGGTGGCGATCGATCCCGGTCATGGTGGCCAGGACCCGGGTGCGATCGGCCCGACCGGCAAGCGTGAGAAGGATGTCACCCTGGCCGTGGCGCGTGAGCTGGCCCGCCAGGTCAACGCCACGCCGGGCCTGAAGGCCTACCTGACGCGCGACAGCGACGTGTTCATCCCGCTGCCGATGCGTGCGCAGAAGGCGCGTGCGAACAAGGCGGACATCTTCATTTCGATCCATGCCGACGCGGCCGAGAACCGCTCGGCCACGGGTTCGTCGGTGTACGTGCTGTCGACCAAGGGTGCCTCTTCGCAGCGCGCCCGCTGGCTGGCAGACAAGGAAAACGCGGCCGATCTGGTCGGTGGCGTTCGCCTGCAGCAGACCGAGGGCACGCTTGCCAATGTGCTGTTGGACCTGGCGCAGAGCGGCTACATGAAGGCGTCCGAAGACGCCGCCGGCCACGTGCTGGGCGGACTGAAGCGGATCGGCAACAACCACAAGCCGAACATCGAGCGCGCCAACTTCGCGGTGCTGCGCACGTCGGACATGCCAGCGATGCTGGTGGAAACGGCGTTCATCTCCAATCCGGATGAAGAGCGCCGCCTGACGGACCCGGCTTACCAGCGCAAGGTCGCTGGCGCTGTGCTGGATGGCGTGCACACCTTCTTCAGCCGCCAACCGCCGCCGGGCACGTTGTATGCTGCCCGCGCGCAGGCCGAGATCGACGCCGCAGCCACCATGGCCGGCGGCAGCAAATAACCCGCCGAAGGCGGGTTTCTGCTTTCTGCAGAGTCGAGCCGCGCTCGACTGGGCCTTGCCGGTAGCCCGTCAGTCGAGCATGGCTCGACTCTACCCTCGGCCGCTCCGTTATCATCCCCGCATGACGTCTGCTACCCATCCGCGCCCGATCCGGCCGTTGCCGGAGATCCTGATCAACCAGATCGCCGCCGGCGAAGTGGTCGAACGACCCGCGTCGGTGGTCAAGGAGCTGGTCGAGAACGCGATCGACGCCGGCGCCAGCCGAGTTGATATCGATCTTGAAGAGGGCGGCGTGCGCCTGATCCGCATCCGCGACAACGGCAGTGGCATCGCGCCCGAGCAGTTGCCACTGGCAGTGTCGCGCCATGCCACCAGCAAGATCGCCGATCTTGACGATCTCGAATCGGTGGCCACGCTCGGTTTCCGGGGAGAAGCGCTGCCGTCGATCGCATCGGTCAGCCGCTTCACCCTGTGCTCGCGCCGCGCGCACGACGAGCACGGTTCGGCACTGCAGATCGAAGGCGGCAAGATCGGCGAGGTGACCCCGCGCGCGCATGCGCCGGGCACCACGGTGGAAGTGCGTGAGTTGTTCTACAACGTGCCGGCGCGGCGCAAGTTCCTGCGCGCCGAGCGTACCGAACTGGGCCATATCGAAGAGTGGCTGCGTTCGCTGGCGCTGGCGCGGCCGGATGTCGAGCTGCGCGTGTCGCACAACGGCAAGGCCTCGCGGCGCTACAAGCCGGGCGATCTGTATTCCGATGCACGCCTTGCCGAAACGCTGGGCGAGGATTTCGCCAACCAGGCCGTGCGCGTGGACCACAGTGGCGCCGGCCTGCGCCTGCATGGCTGGATTGCGCAGCCGCATTATTCGCGCGCGAGCGCCGACCAGCAGTACCTGTACGTCAACGGTCGCTCAGTGCGTGACCGCAGCGTCGCCCACGCAGTGAAGATGGCCTACGGCGACGTGCTGTATCACGGCCGCCAGCCGGCCTATGTGCTGTTCCTCGAACTGGATCCGACCCGCGTCGACGTCAACGTGCATCCGGCCAAGCACGAGGTGCGCTTCCGCGATTCGCGGCTGGTCCACGATTTCGTCTATCGCACGTTGAAGGATGCGCTGGCCGATACCCGTGCAGGCATGTCGGCGCAGGAGATCGGTGCCGGCCCCGCACATCCGGCGGACGCCGCCGCCGTCCCGACGGCATCGAGCGCCGGCGCGTCGGGGTTCGGGCTGGTGCGTGGGGCTGCGCCCGGCTCGGGAGGTGGTGGTGGCGGATTTTCAGGCTGGCGTCCGCAGCAGCCGCTGGGCCTGCAGGTGGCCGATGCACCGGCCGCCTACGCCGCGCTGTATGCCACGCCGGCCGGTGCCGAACGCGCAGCGGCGTTGCCGCCGATGCCGAGCGAGAACGGGTTGCCGGTGACCAGTGCCGACGCGGGTGTACCGCCGCTGGGCTACGCGATCGCGCAGCTGCATGGCATCTACATCCTGGCCGAGAACGCTGAAGGCCTGATCGTGGTCGACATGCATGCGGCCCACGAACGCATCGGCTACGAGCGCCTGAAGAATGCGCACGATGGCATCGGCCTGCAGTCGCAGCCGTTGCTGGTGCCGATCACGCTGGCGGTGGGCGAGCGCGAGGCCGACACCGCCGAAAGCGAAGCCGACACACTGGCGGCGCTCGGCTTCGAGGTGACCCGGGCCGGCCCCGGGTCGCTGCACGTGCGCAGCATTCCGGCACTGCTGGCGCATGCCGAACCGGAAGGACTGCTGCGCGACGTGCTGACCGACCTGCGCGAGCATGGCCAGAGCCGCCGCGTGGCCAGTGCACGCGACGAGCTGCTGTCGACCATGGCCTGCCATGGCGCGGTGCGTGCCAACCGGCGCCTGACCGTGCCGGAAATGAACGCGCTGCTGCGCGACATGGAAATCACCGAACGGTCCGGCCAGTGCAACCACGGCCGACCGACCTGGGCCCGTTTTTCGCTGGCGGAGATCGACCGCTGGTTCCTGCGCGGACGTTGAGGGGAGCATCGATGCGTTATCGGGGAGTGGCGGGCCTGCTGGCCGCCGTGGTGTTGGCCGCCTGCAGCCCGGCAGCTCCGCCGGCGCCGACGGTCGCTGAAGATCCGGCCTACGCGGCCGCGCAGCAGCAATGGCGTGTAGCGCGCTACCAGGACCTGACCCGGCCCGATGGCTGGACGGCCCTGGTCGGCCTGCACTGGCTGCAGAACAAATCCCATTTCGTTGGCAGCGGCGCCACCAACGGCATCCGCCTGACGGTTGGCCCGGACAGGCTGGGCCTGCTGCGCCGCGACGGGACGCAGTGGTGGTTCACGCCTGAAGCCGGTGTCGATGTCAGCCACGACGGCCAGCCGGTGCGTGGCCGCATCCGCGTCGACACCGACAAGGACGCGCAGCCGACGCTGCTGGCCTTCGATGGCGGCAAGGGCCAGCTCAGCATCATCCGCCGGGGGCCACGGGACGCGCTGCGGGTCAAGCATGCCGAGGCACCGGCGCGGCGTGATTTCGCCGGCCTGCAGTACTGGCCTGGCGGCGCGGACTGGCAGGTGCAGGCGCGCTTCATCGCGCATCCGCCGGGGAAGACCTTGCCGATCGTCGACATCACTGGCCTGACCACCGAGATGCCCAATGCCGGTGCGGTGGAGTTCGAACGTGATGGCCGCAGCTGGCGCCTGGAGGCCATCGGTGCGGCCGGGCAGCCACTGTTCCTGATCTTCGCCGACCGCACCAGCGGCCGCGGCAGCTATCCGGCCGGGCGCTATCTGGATACCGAGGCCCCCGCTGCAGACGGCACGGTGCGCATCGATTTCAACCATGCCTACAACCCACCGTGCGCGTTCACCGCCTACGCGACCTGCCCGCTGGCGCCGCCGGAAAACCGGTTGGACCTGCGCGTGGAAGCGGGCGAGAAGGCCTACCACCTGCCTGAAGGAGAAGGCTGACCATGCCGATCAAACACCTGTTCCGTGCCGCGCTGCTGCTGGCGGCCTGCGCAGTGGCGCCACTGGCCACGGCCCGCGATGGCCAGGCCAGCCCTGCCGCGGCCGCGGCCGCAACCGCAACGGCGGCCAAGCCGCCGGTACCCCTGTTGTGGAAAGTCACCGGCCCGGGCGATGCACGCGTGTACCTGCTGGGATCGTTCCATCTGCTGAAGCCACAGGACTACCCGCTGTCGCCCGATGTCGAGCAGGCGTTCGAAGCCTCGCAGCGGGTGGTGTTCGAACTGTCGCCGGAAGACATGCAATCGCCCCAGCTGGCCAGCCGCATGGTGCAGGCCGCGACCCGCACCGATGGCAGCGAGCTGAAGCGTGATCTGGATGCGGCCACCTGGCAGAAGCTGCAGGCCTTTGCTGCCCAGAACCAGTTGCCGCTGGCGCAGATGCAGGGCATGAAGCCCTGGTTCGTCGGCCTGAGCATTTCGATCGGGCAGATGCAGAAGCTGGGCCTGGACCCGGCGCTGGGCCTGGACCGCCACTTCATGGAGCGCGCGCAGAAGACCGGCCGCAAGACCGCGGGACTGGAAGATATCGATACCCAGATCGGCATGCTGGACGGGATGACGGTGCAGGAACAGCGGCAGATGCTGGCCGAAGCACTGGACCAGGCCGGCAAGGCCGATGAGCAGGCGCGGCTGCTGCATGATGCATGGCGTCGCGGCGACGAGCGCCTGCTGTGGACCAAGATGGCGGCAGAGATGCGCCAGCAGTATCCGCAGCTGTACCAGCGCATCAACACCGGTCGCAACGATGCCTGGGTGCCGAAGCTGCAGCCGTACCTGCAGGCCGGGCAGGGCGGTACGCTGGTGGTGGTCGGCACGCTGCACCTGCTGGGCAGTGATGGCGTGGTCGAGAAGCTGAGGGCGAAGGGCTACAAGGTCGAGCGCGTGTGCACGGGGTGCAAGGCCAAACGCTGACGCACGGTTGGCGCGATGCCAAACAAGACGGCGCGCCAGGGGCGCGCCGTTTTCGTCTCAGCCGTTGCTGCAGCTCAGCGGCGGGTCTTGCCGCCGGTGCCGGTACCGGTGCCGGGTTCGCCGGGCTTGTTGCCGGTTCCCGTTCCGGTGCCGCCCGGGCGCGGGCCACCGAAGCCGCTGCCCATGCTGCGCTGGAATTCCTGCCACAGCTCCAGATTGCGCTCGGTCAGCTGGTTCATCATCGCCCACGGGGTCTGGCCCAGCAGGTTGCCCATCTGCTGGCGGAACTGCTGCTGCTGGTCGAGGAAGACCTGCATGCTGCGCTCCAGGTAGTTGCCCATGAAGCCCTGCAGGGAATCGCCGTAGAAGCGGATCAGCTGGCTCAGCAGCTGGGTGGACAGCATCGGTTCGCCGTCCTGTTCCTGGTCGGCGATGATCTGCAGCAGGACCGAACGGGTGAGGTCGTCGCCGCTCTTGGCGTCGCGGACTTCGAAGTCTTCACCGTCCAGGATCAGCTGGCGCACGTCCTCGATGGTGATGTAGCTGGAGATCTCGGTGTCGTAGAGACGGCGGTTCGGATACTTCTTGATGATGCGGGTCGCAGCCATGAAGCGGTACTCGTCACAGTAGACGCGCAGCATGGCGCAGTGCAGCAGCGGTTGCAACCGCCCCAGCCCCCGCCAGGCTTGGCTTTCAGCAGCGATCATGTTGCGCAGCAAGGGTTTGCGTGCTGCGCAGCATGACCATCGGCAGGGGCCGTCAGCGCACGCCGCAGCGGCCCCTGCGCGGCTTACCAGCCCATGTGGTGGCCGCCGTTGATGTCCAGGTTGCTGCCGGTGATCCATGAGGCTTCCTCGGCCACCAGGAAGGACACGCCATAGGCGATTTCCTCCGGCTTGCCGAGGCGCCCGGTGGGGATATCGGCGATGATCTTGGCGCGCACGTCCTCCGGAACCGCCATCACCATGTCGGTGGCGACGTAGCCGGGCGAAATGGTGTTCACGGTGATGCCGAAGCCGGCGTTCTCGCGGGCCAGCGAAATGGTGAAGCCGTGCATGCCGGCCTTGGCCGCGGCGTAGTTGGCCTGGCCGTACTGGCCCTTCAGGCCGTTGATCGAGCTGATCTGGATGACCCGGCCCCATCCGCGGCGCCGCATGCCTTCGATGACCGGACGGGTGACGTTGAACACCGAATTGAGGTTGGTGTTGATCACATCGTGCCACTGGTCCGCGCGCATGCGGTGGAACGTTGTGTCGCGGGTGATGCCGGCGTTGTTGACCAGGATCTCGACCGGGCCCAGCTCGGCCTCGACCGCACGCACCAGCGCCTCGGCGCTGCCTGGATCGGAGACATCGCCCGGGAAGATCGACACGTTGTAGCCGCGCTCGGTCATCGCCTGCTGCCATGCGCGGGCCTTGTCCTCGTCGCGGTAATTGGTGGCGACCCGGTGGCCCTGGTCGGCCAGGCGTTGGCAGATGGCGGTACCGATGCCGCCGGTTCCGCCGGTGACCAGTGCGACGCGAGATGTCATGGAGTGCTGTCCGGGAATCAGATGGGGGAAGGGGGATTCTGCAACATCGGCGCGGAAAGTGCGCCGGCCGGCAACAGGATGTCGGTCCGCGGCAGTCGAACCGGGTCGAATGCCCGTTGCGCAGCGTGCAGCAGCGCATCCCGGTCATCGGCGCCGTCCAGTGCGGCAGGGGCCTGGCCCAGCAGCTGCCAGAGCGCGCGCATTACCGGCACCGGCCTTGTACTGTCCACCGGCAGCGACGCCAGCGACTTGGACAGTTTGTGGCCGGGGGCGTCGAGCAGCAGCGGCAGGTGCCAGTAGCGCGGCACGGCCAGGCCCAGCGCCTGCTGCAGCAGGATCTGCCGCGCGGTGGAATCGAGCAGATCGGCGCCGCGCACCACTTCGGTCACCCCCTGCGCGGCGTCATCGACCACCACCGCCAGCTGGTAGGCCCAGCAGCCGTCGGCACGGCGCAGCACGAAGTCGCCGACTTCGGCATGCACGTCCTGCTGCTGCGGGCCACGCAGGCCATCGTCGAAGTGCACGACGCTGCCCGGTGGCACGCGGAAGCGGACGGCGGGGTCCGGTCGCGGTTGCCGCGCAACGCAGCGGTGGTGGATGCCGCCGCTGGCAGCCAGTTCGCTGCGGCTGCAGTGGCAGATGAAGGCCTGGTCGCTGGCCAGCAGCACGTCCAGCGCGGCCTGGTAGGCCTCGCCTCGAGCGCTCTGCCACAGGACCGGGCCGTCGTGGACCAGGCCGAACGCAGCCAGTGCCTGCAGCTGTGACTGCGCGGCGCCGGGCACGGTACGCGGCGGGTCAACGTCTTCGATGCGCAGCCGCCACAGGCCGCCGTGGTGGCGGGCCAGCAGCCAGCTGCCGAAGGCGGCAAGCAGGGATCCGGGGTGGAGCAGGCCGGTCGGCGAGGGCGCGAAGCGGCCGCAGGGAACAATGGCGGTCATGCAGGCTGAATCGTCGGTCAGGTTGGCGCTTGAATTCAAGCTGAGCGCACCGCAAATTGACGGATATCGACCCCTTCCGAGCCGGATTTTCCCATGTTCACCCGTATTGCCCTGTTCCTGGCGACCAACCTCGCGGTCCTGATCCTGGCCGGCATCGTCATGTCGATCCTGGGCGTGGACGCGCGTTCGATGAGCGGCCTGCTGGTGATGGCCGGCATCTTCGGTTTCGGTGGCTCCTTCATCTCGCTGCTGCTGTCCAAGTGGATGGCCAAGCGCTCCACCGGTGCGGTGGTGATCACCGAGCCGCGCAACCAGACCGAGCGCTGGCTGCTGGCCACGGTCGAGCGCCAGGCCAAGGCCGCCGGCATCGGCATGCCGGAAGTGGCGGTCTATGACGGCCCGGAGATCAATGCCTTCGCCACCGGTGCCAACCGCAACAACGCGCTGGTGGCCGTGTCCACCGGCCTGCTGCACAACATGAGCGAGGACGAGGCCGAAGCGGTGCTGGGCCACGAGATCGCCCACGTCGCCAACGGTGACATGATCACCATGGCGCTGCTGCAGGGCGTGCTGAACACCTTCGTGATCGTGCTGGCCCGCGTGGTCGGCGGTATCATCGACAGCGCGCTGTCGGGCAACCGCGAAGGCGGCGGCCGTGGCTTTGCCTACTACATCATCGTGTTCGTGCTGGAGATGGTGTTTGGCCTGTTCGCCACGATGATCTCGATGTGGTTCTCGCGCCACCGCGAGTTCCGCGCCGATGCCGGCGGTGCCGCGCTGGCCGGTCGCCAGAAGATGATCGCCGCGCTGGAGCGCCTGCAGCTCAACCACGGCCAGAGCACGCTGCCGACCCAGATTGCCGCGTTCGGTATTGCCGGTTCGACGGCGAAGAAGCTGTTCATGAGCCATCCGCCGCTGGAAGAGCGCATTGCCGCGCTGCGGGCGTCGACGGTGGCGTAAGCTTCTGCTTTCAAGATAGTGCAGGAACGCCTGGCCTCGCGCCGGGCGTTTTTGTTTGCGCGCCGATGCATTGGTGGCGCCGGGTACGACCTGGCGAGAGTCGTTTCCGCGACCGCGGAGGGGTGTCACTTTCTTTGCTCGTGCAAAGAAAGTAACCAAAGAAACACGCCGCCGGGGCGCGAGCCGTCGCTACGCGCCGGTACCCTGCGCTTCTCGGCGAATCAGGGGACGGCGCCGAACTCGCTGCGCTCAGACACCGGCGCCTCTTCGCCCCTGATTCGCCTGCGATGCTCGGCTCGCTCAAGGCGGACTGGAAGATCAAGATCAAGAACAACAGCATCCACCCGTCGCGAAGATGTACTGGGTGCAGCTGTGGCATTTGACCTTGGGTCCGCCTTGAGCGAGCCGAGCACCGCAGGTCCGGCGAGGGCGAAGAGGTGCGGGTGTCTGAGCGCAGCGAGTTCCCGCACCGTCCCTCGGCGGGCCGAGGAGCGCAGGGCACCGGCGTGCGCAGCGCGTCGGCTCGCGGCCGGCGGAGCGTTTCTTTGGTTACTTTCTTTGCGCGCAAAGAAAGTGACAAGCACGATCACCGCGGATACGGGAACGGCACCTTCGCAGGTGCCGTCTCCATGAATCGCTTTTACACGGAATCTCAGAACTTCGCGTCAAACTCCGCCGCGTAACCGGTGTTCACCAGCACCTTCTGCAGCGACTCGGCCACCTTCAGGTTGCCGGCCACGATCTGGTGGGTCTCCGGGCCACGGTTGTCCATGCGGCCCAGGGTCGCGCCCTTGAAGTCACAGACCTTGCCGCCCGCCTCGCGGACCAGCAGCAGGCCGGCAGCGATGTCCCACGCCTTCACGCCGGCTTCGAAGTAGGCATCGGCACGGCCGCAGGCCACGTAGGCCAGGTCCAGTGCCGCCGAACCGGTGCGGCGGATGTCCTCGCCGTGCACCAGCAGGGCGTCGACCGCCTTCAGCTGGGCGCTGGCGCGGCTGCGCTCGCGCGGGGCGAAACCGGTGTGGATCATCGTGCCTTCCAGGTCCTTGCGGTCGGCCACGCGGATGCGGCGGTCGTTCAGCACGGCGCCGGCACCCCGGCTGGCGGTGAACAGTTCATTGCGCAGCGGGTCGAAGATGACCGCGTCGGTCGGCTCGCCGTTCTCGACCAGCGCGATCGACACGCAGTAGTGCGGCACGCCACGCAGGTAGTTGCTGGTGCCGTCCAGCGGGTCGATGACCCACATCTGGCGGCGCTCGCCCTGCACGCCACCTTCTTCGCCGAAGATGCCGTAGTCCGGGTAAGCGCGCTTGAGTTCCTTGACGATGACCTTTTCCGCGTCCGCATCCACTTCGCTGGCGTAGTCCATCCGGCCCTTCTGCACCACGTTCAGTGCCTCGAGCTTGTTGATGTTGCGCAACAGGACGTTGCCGGCGAGGCGGGCGGCCTTGACCATGACGGTGACGGCGGGTTTCTGCATGGCGTGGGCTCCCGGAAAGGCAGAAGAGATGGACTGGCGGGGGAAAAGAGCGGGTCCGGCGCAGTGGCCGACCGCACAGTTTACCATTGGTCATCGTCCAGCTCGACCTTTTCCCTGTTCATGTCCCAGTTTCCCGCCGCCACCCGCCTCCGATTCGTCCTGGTCGGTACCCAGCACCCCGGCAACATGGGGGCCGCCGCCCGTGCCCTGAAGACCATGGGCCTGGCCCGCCTGGTGCTGGTCGCCCCCGAGAAACCGCTGGACGAGGAGGCCTTCCGCCGCTCGGCCGGTGCCGAAGATGTGCTGGGGGACGCCCCGGTGGTGGCCACCCTGGCCGAGGCCGTGGCCGATTGCCGCCTGGTGCTGGGCTGCACCGCGCGTGCCCGCCGCGTGCAGCTGGAGGAGTACCTGCCGGCCGATGCCGCCGCTCGTGCGGTGGCCAAGGCGGGAGAGGGCGCCGAGGTGGCGCTGGTGTTCGGCCGTGAGCGCACTGGCCTGACCAACGAGGAGCTGCAGCTCTGCCACGCCGCAGTGCACATCCCGTCAGACCCGGCGTTCAGTTCGCTCAACCTGGCGGCCGCCGTACAGGTGCTGGCCTATGAAACGCGCATGCAGCTGCTGGGCGCGCAGCCGGCCCCCAATGCCGAGCCCGGCTTCCGCGAACAGGCAGCAAGCCATGAACAGATGGAGAGCTTCTTCGCCCAGCTCGGTGACACGCTGGACGAGATCGATTTCCACAAGGGCCGCGCCCCGGAATCGGCGATGCGCAAGCTGCGCCGGCTGTTCCTGCGCAGCGAGCCGAGCGAGCAGGAAGTGCGCCTGCTGCGCGGCATCCTTGCCGACACCCAGCGGATGGCGCGGCTGGCACAGGCGGGCAACAAGGACAGCTGACGACGTTCTCATTTTTTCGGGTAGTCTGTCCGGATACCCAGGGGGGATGAAGCCTGTGTCGGGTCTGCGAAGGGCAGTGCAGAGGGGACTGCTGAGCCTGGTCATGATCCTGCTGGCCGGGACGGTGCATGCAGCACCGGACCCGGTGCTGGTGCTGGGCCGGATCAGCGATGATCCCAAGGCCCATTACGAGCAGCTGCAACCGTTGCTGGACTATGTAGTGGCACGCATGCACGACGTCGGCATCACCGAAGGGCGGATCCTGATGGCACGCGACCCGCAGCAGATGGCCAGCTATCTGCGGCGGGGGCGGGTCGACTGGGTCACGGAAACGTCGGGTACGGCGGTGGCACTGGGCCAGCGCAGTGGCGCGCGGCCGCTGCTGCTGACCGAGCGCAACGGCGTGCGTGAGTACCAGACCGTGTTCTTCGTGCGTCGCGACAGTCCGATCCAGCGGATCCAGGACCTGCGCGGGCATCGCCTGGCGCTGCAGAACACGGCGTCCACCAGTGCCTACCTGGTGCCGGTGATGACGCTGCTGCAGGAAGGGCTGGCGCCGCAGATCCTGGCCGGTGTGTGGGACGTGCCGGGCCGGGACAGCGTGGGGTACGTGTTCGCACGTAGCGAGTTGAACATCGCCACGTTCGTGCACAAGGGCATGGTCGAAGTGGGGGCGGTGAGCAGCGTGGACTGGAATGACGAGCGACGGATGCCTGCGGCATTCCGGCGCGACTTCCGCGAACTGCTGCGCACCGAACCCTACCCGCGGGCGGTGGAAATGGTTCGCGCCGACCTTGACCCGCGGGTGCGTGACCGGCTGCAGGACGTCCTGCTGCAGGCGGCCAGCGACCCGCAGGCACAGGGGGCGCTGCATCGGTTTTTCGGCACTTCCGGTTTCCACCGCGTCGATGCGCATGCGCAGCAGCGGCTGGATGAATTGAAACAAGGATTGACGCGCGTGCGGATGGAAGTGGAATGAAGTGGCTCGGCTCGGGAATGCAGGCCCGGTTCCTGCTGGCGATGGGCGGGGCGATGGTCGTGGTGGTGGCGATCCTGGCGGTGTTGCTGGGGCGGCAGGCGGCGATGCAGGGCGAGGTGCGCAACCTCAGTGGTGGCGTCATCCATGAACTGTTCGACCGCAGCGTGCGCAGCCGCGGCGAAGCAATGGCGCGCGAGCTGTCCGACGCGCTGGCCAACCCGTTGTACTACCGCGACCTGGATCAGGTCGGTGCGCTGGTGCGCAACACCGCACGGCAACCGGTCGTGCGCTATGTGCTGGTGTTCGACGAACGCGGCCGGCTGGTGCATGACGGCTCGATCGAGGTGTCCGGCTTCGGCCAGCCGATGACCGACCCGCTGGCCCCCAAGGCCGCGGTGGCGCAGGCACTGGTGGTGCAGGAATCGCCCAAGGTGCTCGACAACACCATGCCGATCATGGTCGGCAACCAGCGCATCGGCGGGGTCCGCGTCGGCATGGCGCTGGACGAGGTGCAGCAGCGCGAACAGGCCGCCAATGCCACGCTTGGCGAGCGCCTGCAGCAGGTCGGCAGCCGCCACCTGGGCTGGCTGCTGCTGATGCTGGGCCTGCTGGTGGTGATCGGCGTGGTGGTGATCCTGTACGTGCAGCGCACCCTGGTGGCGCCGATCCGGGACCTGGCCGCTGCGGCGCGCCGCATCGAAGCTGGCGACTACCAGGCGCCGCTGGCCGAGAACACCCGCGACGACGAGGTCGGCGAGCTGGTGCGCGGCTTCGCCCGAATGCGCGATGCCATCGCCCGGCATGACCGCGAGGTGCGGCGCATGGCCTATACCGATGCGCTGACCGGGCTGACCAACCGGCTGGCATTCCGGGAAGCGCTGGACCATCGCCTGATGGCCGCGCGCGCATCCAATCATCGGCTGGGCCTGCTGTTTGCCGACATCGATGATTTCAAGCGCGTCAACGACACCCTGGGCCATGAGGCCGGTGACGAAGCGCTGTTGCAGTTCGCGCAGCGCATCGGCAGTGCGGTTGCCGAGGCCGGTGGCGATGAAGCCCTGCTGGCCCGCTTTGGCGGCGACGAGTTCGTGATCCTGGTCGGTGATGGCGACGTGGCGGCCAACGCACGGCTGCTGGCCGAAGTGCTGGTGCGCGAGCTGGGCAAGCCGCTGGTGGTGCAGGGCCGGGAACTGTTCCTGGGCACTTCGATCGGCGTGACCCTGTTCCCGGACGATGCCGCTGATGCGACCACGCTGCTGAAGAACGGCGACATCGCCATGTACCAGGCCAAGATGGCCGGCAAGAACTGCTACCGCTATTACAGCCGTGCGATGGACCACGCGGTCGAGCGCCGCGTGCACATGGAGCAGGAGCTGCGCGGGGCCTGGGAGCGCGGCGAGCTGCGCCTGGCCTACCAGCCGATCTTCCGCATGCGCGACCGGCGCATGGTCGGCGTGGAAGTGCTGCTGCGCTGGCAGCATCCGACCCTGGGCACGATTCCGCCGTCGGTGTTCATCGAAGTGGCCGAGCAGAGCGGGCTGATCGAGCTCATCGGCCCGAAGGTGCTGCGTGCGGCCTGCATGGAAGCCTCGCAGTGGCCACGCGGGGCGGGCGGCGATGATCTGTTCGTGTCGGTGAATGTGTCGCCGCGGCAGCTGCGCGGCGGTGAACTGCCGGCATTGGTCGCGCAGTGCCTGCACGAGTCCGGGCTGCCGGCGTCGCGCCTGCACCTGGAGTTGACCGAAACCGCGGTGATCGGCGACGAAATGGTTGCCGCGCAGCTGCTGGACAAGCTGCACCGCACCGGCGTGAAGGTCTGGCTGGACGATTTCGGCACCGGCTTCTCCGGGCTCAGCCACCTTCGCCAGGTACCGGTGGACGGCGTGAAGATCGACAAGAGCTTCGTGGCCGACATGCAGCGCGATCCCGACGATCTGGCGCTGACCACGGCGATCATCGCCATGGCCCACGCACTGGGCATCACGGTGGTGGCCGAGGGCATCGAGCAGCAGGCGCAGTTCGAACTGCTGGTGCAGCGCGGCTGCGATCTTGGCCAGGGCTACTGGCTGAGCCACCCGGTGACCGCCACCGAAGTGGTGCGGATGATCGAATCGGG
The DNA here is from genome assembly GCF_030910085.1 of Stenotrophomonas maltophilia group sp. RNC7. Classification (NCBI taxonomy): domain Bacteria; kingdom Pseudomonadati; phylum Pseudomonadota; class Gammaproteobacteria; order Lysobacterales; family Lysobacteraceae; genus Stenotrophomonas; species Stenotrophomonas maltophilia group sp. RNC7. Next base: position 153,116 of record NZ_JAVFVN010000867.1, read on the forward strand.
CCTCTGACCTGCTGCCGTTGTCCTGGGGTCAGATCCCTTTTCCGCAGGAAAAGGGATCTGACCCCGCCCCCGGATTACAGCGGGCGCTTGCTCGGGTCGCCCGGCAGCTCGCGCACCAGCTTGGGAATCAGATAACCGGACAGGCGTGCGGTCAGGCCGGCAATCAGCGCCTTGGCCTGGGCATCGTCCACTTCGAAGTGGGCCACGCCTTCGACCCGGTCCAGCTGGTGCAGGTAGTAGGGCAGCACGCCGGCGGCGAAGCTGCGCTCGCTCAGGTCCTGAAGGGCCTGCACGCTGTCGTTGACCCCGCGCAGCAGTACCGCCTGGTTCAGCAGCTGGGCGCCGACGCCGCGCAGGCGGGCCATCGCCGCGTCCACGCTGGCGTCGAATTCATTGGCGTGATTGGCGTGGACCACGATCGCCAGCGGCCATGGCAGGCTGCCCAGCCAGCACACCAGTTCATCGTCCACGCGTTCCGGCAGCACGATCGGCAGCCGGGTATGGATGCGCAGGCGGCGGATATGCGGAATCGCGCGCAGGGCGTCGGTCAGCTCGACCAGCTTGTGCGTGGCCAGTGACAACGGGTCACCGCCGGACAGGATCACCTCGTCGATGTCCGGGTCGGCCGCGATGGCGGCTACGGCCTCCTGCCAGCCGCCCTTGGCAGCGTTTTCCGCGGCATAGTCGAAGTGGCGGCGGAAGCAGTAGCGGCAGTTGATCGCGCAGCTGCCGGTGGCGACCAGCAGAGCACGGCCACGGTACTTCTGGATCACCCCGGTAGCCTTCCTGGCGGCACCATCGCCCACCGCGTCGAAGCTGAACCCGGGCGCCGGGCGCATTTCCTCGCCGATCGGCAGCACCTGGCGCAGCAGCGGGTCGGCCGCATCGCCCACGCGCATGCGGGCCACGAAGCCCTCGGGCACGCGCAATGCGAACTGGTTCATGGCCGCCTCCGAGACACCCAGCGCCGCCGGGTCCAGCTGCAGCCGGGCCAGCAGGGCGTGCGGGTCGCGCAGCGCCTGGCGCCAGAGCTGCTGCCAGCGCGCGGGCGCGCCTGGCGACTGGGGCCGGGGGAAGGCGGAAAGCTGCATGGAGAGGGGGCCTGCGGTTATCATGGGGGCAGAAAAACAGTCGCCCACCGGCATCCGGTGGGCTTTCCATTCTAACGGCTCGCCGCACCCGCGGCGTTTCTGCCACTCAGGAGTTTACGCATGGCCAGCTACGGCATGAACGACGTCAAGAACGGGATGAAGATCCTGGTCAACAACCAACCGGCCGTCATCATCGACACCGAATACGTCAAGCCGGGCAAGGGCCAGGCCTTCACCCGCGTGAAGTACCGCCTGATCAAGGACGGGCGTACCCAGGAAGTGACCATGAAGTCGACCGACTCTCTGGATGCAGCCGACGTCGTCGATACCGACATGAACTTCATGTACAGCGACGGCGAATACTGGCACTTCATGGATCCGGAGTCCTTCGAGCAGGTCCAGGCCACCAAGGCCGGCATGGGCGGCGCCGAGAAGTGGCTGAAGGGCGAAGAGTCCTGCGTGGTCACCCTGTGGAATGGCGAGCCGATCTTCGTTCAGCCGCCGAACTTCGTCGAACTGAAGATCACCGAAACCGATCCGGGCGTCCGTGGCGACACCTCGGGCGGCGGCGGCAAGCCGGCCACCCTGGAAACCGGTGCCGTGGTCCGCGTGCCGCTGTTCGTCAACCAGGACGAAGTGATCCGTGTCGACACCCGTTCGGGCGAATACTCCGCACGCGTCAAATAAGGTTCCGGCGGTTGGCCGACCTCACTGTAGAGCCGAGCCCGCGCTCGGCTTTCCGGGCACCGCCCGGACCCGTTGCTGGCGCCCATGGCGCCGCAGCGGACAGCCGCCGGGCATGGCCCGGCGCTACCGCCTCCCGCCAGGCCCTTCTCCAATAGCCAGTGAGCCCGCATGAGCGATAGCCCGCACCTCCCCGAAGCCTGCGACCTGCTCATCGAAGCCGGTCATGTCGTTCCGATCGAGCCGCATGCGGTGGTGCTGGAAGACCATGCCGTTGCCGTGCGTGGCAGCGAGATCGTGGCCATCCTGCCGCGTGCCGAGGCGCGCGCACGCTTCCGTGCCGCGCAGGTGGTCAGCCGCCCCGAGTCGGCGCTGATGCCGGGCCTGGTCAACGCGCACACGCACAACCCGATGACCCTGCTGCGCGGCGTCGCCGACGACCTGCCGCTGATGACCTGGCTGCAGCAGCACATCTGGCCGGTGGAAGCGGCGGTGATTGGTCCTGAGTTCGTCGCCGACGGCACCACCCTGGCCATCGCCGAGATGCTGCGCGGCGGCACCACCTGCGCCAACGAGAACTACTTCTTCGGCGACGTGCAGGCTGCGGTCTACAAGAAGCACGGTTTCCGCGCACTGGTTGGCGCGGTCATCATCGATTTCCCCACCGCCTGGGCCAGGACCGACGACGAATACTTCGCCAAGGCTGGTGAACTGCACGACCAGTGGCGCACCGATCCGCTGATCGGGACCGCGTTCGCGCCGCATGCGCCGTACACGGTCAACGATGCCAACTTCGAGCGGGTGCGGATGCTGTCCGACCAGCTCGACATGCAGGTGCACCTGCATACCCACGAGACCGCGCAGGAGATCAACGATTCGATCAAGCTGCACGGCCAGCGCCCGCTGGCGCGGCTGGATCGGCTCGGCCTGGTCAACGACCGCCTGATCGCGGTGCACATGACCCAGCTGACCGATGCGGAAATCCACCTGTGCGCCGAACGCGGCGTCAGCGTGGTGCACTGCCCGGAATCGAACCTGAAGCTGGCCTCCGGTTTCTGCCCGGCCTGCGCCCTGCAGCGCGCCGGCGTGAACCTGGCGATCGGCACCGATGGCTGCGCCAGCAACAACGACCTGGACATGTTCAGCGAGAACCGTACCGCAGCGATCCTGGCCAAGGCCGTGGCCGATGATGCCACCGCGCTCGACGCTGCGACCACGCTGCGCGCGTCCACGCTGGGCGGCGCACGCGCGCTGGGCTTCGGTGACCGTATCGGTTCGATCGAAATCGGCAAGCAGGCCGACCTGGTCTGTGTCGACCTGTCGGCGCTGGAAACCCAGCCGCTGCACAACGTGCTGTCGCAGCTGGTGTATGCCACCGGCCGCCAGCAGGTCAGCGACGTCTGGATCGCCGGCAAGCCGAAGCTGGTGCAGCGCGAGCTGGTCGGCATGGACCTGCCGGGCATCATCGCCAACGCGCGCCAGTGGCGCGAGCGCATCCGTCATATCCGCGCCTGATCCCTGGCGCCGCAAGGACCCCTCATGACTGCCCCTCACGCTTCCTCCAATTTCGATCAGGCCGAGCTGGACAAGTTCGCCGCGCTGGCCAACCGCTGGTGGGACGCTGACGGCCCGCAGAAGCCGCTGCATGCGCTGAACCCGGTGCGCCTGAAGTACGTGACCGACCGCGTGCCGTTGCGTGGCGCGCGCGTGCTCGACATCGGCTGCGGTGGCGGGCTGCTGAGCGAAGCACTGGCGCAGGCCGGCGCCGACGTCACCGCCATCGACCTGGCCCCGGAACTGGTGAAGGTCGCGCGCCTGCATGCGCTGGAAAGCGGCGCCAAGGTCGACTACCGCGTGCAGGCCGCCGAGGATCTGGCCGCCGAGCAGCCGGGCAGTTTCGATGTGGTCACCTGCATGGAAATGCTGGAGCACGTGCCAGACCCGGGCGCGATCATCGACGCCTGCAAGCGCCTGCTGAAGCCGGGCGGCCACCTGTTCCTGTCGACGATCAACCGCACCGCGGCCGCCTTCGCGGTGGCGATTGTCGGCGCCGAGTACGTGGCGCGGCTGCTGCCCAGGGGTACCCACCACTACCAGGAATTCATCAAGCCGGCCGAGCTGGCGCGCTGGCTGCGCGAGGCCGACCTGCAGCTGGTGGATGTCAGCGGCATGGCCTACGAGCCGTGGCGCAACCATGCCCGCCTGAGCAGCCGCACCGACATCAACTACCTGGCCTACGCGGTCAAGCCGGCATGACCTCCGCCCGCTTCCCGCGTGCGGTGCTGTTCGACCTGGATGGCACGTTGCTGGACAGCGCGCCGGACTTCGTCGCCACCTGCAATGCGATGCTGGCCGAGCGGGGCCGGGCAGCGATCGATCCGGCGCAGCTGCGGCCGGTGGTCTCCAAGGGCTCGCGCGCGATGGTCGGGACCGCTTTCCCGGACCTGGATGCCGCTGCGCGCGATGCATTGATCCCGGAATTCCTGCAGCGCTACGAAGCGCTGATCGGCCAGCACGCGGTGCTGTTCGACGGCGTGGCCGGCATGCTCGCCGCGCTGGATGAGGCCGGTACGGTATGGGGCATCGTCACCAACAAGCCGGAGTACCTGGCGCGCCTGATCCTGCCGCAGCATGGTTGGCAGCAGCGCTGCGCGGTGCTGGTCGGCGGTGACAGCCTGGCCGAGCGCAAGCCGCACCCGCTTCCATTGCTGCACGCTGCGCAGGCCATTGGCATGGCCGCCGAAGACTGCGTGTACGTGGGTGATGACGAGCGCGACATCATCGCTGCACGTGCTGCCGCGATGCCGTCGGTGGCGGCGCTGTGGGGCTACCGCCTGCACAGCGACGATCCGCTGGCCTGGCAGGCCGATGTGCTGGTCGAGAACGCTGAACTTCTGCAACTGGCCAGTCTCTGGCCGACCCGGCCGGCAGCCCCGGCCCAGCCGTAAGGAATCCCGTAGTGAGCAGTACCGCGCTGGACAGTTTCCTCGACAAGTGGCGCAGCCGTTGGCCGGAATGGTCGGTGGCCGCTCCGTTCGTGGCCGAACCGCAACGCGAGCTCGCAGTGGCGTGGTTTGCACTGCTGCAGGAGTTTGACGACATGCTCAACACCAGCGGCGATCCGCTGCCGGCCGATGCCAAGCTGGCGTGGTGGGGAGAGGAACTGCGCAGCTGGGCAGGGCATCGTTCGCGCCATCCACTGGGCCGTCTGCTGGAGCCGGTGCGTGCGCCGTGGGTGCAACTGGCCGAAGCGCTGCCGGACCTCGTTGAAGCGCGTACCGTTGCGTTGGATGCAGCCGGTGCCGAGCGTGCGCTGGCCAATTACGCCGAGGCCGTGGCCGCAGTGGAAGCGGCCTTGTTTGCCGACAAGCCGCGCACCGGCGCCGGTCGTGCGGTGCAGCTGCAGACGCTGGCCCAGCGCCTGCAGGATGCCGGCGTAGCCGGTGTGCCGCGCAGCCTGTTGGATGAGGATTCCAGCACGGCCGCGCAGCGCTGGGCCCAGTACCTGCTGAAAGGATGGGGCAGCCGCGTGCCGGGCCCGCGCCCGCGGCGCGTGTGGTCGAGCCTGGCGCGCGCCCGCGTTGCCGCGCAGGCCGCAGGCAAGCCAATCGAAGCCACCCCGGTGCGCACGTTGCTGCGCGTGTGGTGGGCAGCGCGCGGTTGATCCCGCGCTCCGCCGGGCATGGCCCGGCGCTACCTCGCGCGGTTGATTGAATGCTGTCTGTACAGCCGAGCCCATGCTCGGCTCATCTCTGCGCGACAGCCGAGCGTGGGCTCGGCTCTACAACAGCGGCTCACCACCGCACCGGGCGATGGGCGTTACTTCCGCTCCAGCACCAGCAACGGATCGATGCGGGTGTCGAACCAGTTCATGCCCCAGTGCAGGTGCGGGCCGGTGGCACGGCCGGTGGCGCCGACGGCAGCGATCACCTGGCCCTGCTCCACACGGTCGCCAACTTTTACGTCGATGCGCGAAAGGTGCAGGAAATTGGAACTGACCCCGAAGCCGTGGTCGAGCAGCAGCGTGCCACCGGTCAGGTACAGGTCCGGCCCAGCGAAGGTCACGATGCCGGCCGCCGGCGCCTTCACCGGGGTGCCGGTCGGCACCGCGATGTCCATGCCGGAATGGCCGGCCCCCGGCTGCCCGTTGTAGACGCGCGCATTGCCGAAGCGGCCGCTGATGCGGCCCTGTACCGGCCAGATGAAGGTCTGGGTGAAGTCGGTGCGGTCGTCATCGCGGGCACGTGCGGCGGTCACCTGCGCCTGTTCGCGCTTGATCCGCTCGGCAATCGCCGGCGGCGGGTTGACCGTCTTCGGCGGCACGCCGTTCACCCGCTCGGTGGGCCAGTCGCGCGGCGTTACCGCAATGGTGGCTGTCTCGCTGCTACCATCGGGGCGCTGCACCTGTACGCGCAGCGGACCCTTCTCGTCGCGGCCGATGCCGAACACCACGCTGCCGTAGCCGCTCACCCGCAGCTGGCGGCCGGCGTACTGCACACGACTGCCTGCGGGCACCTTGCCGATCACCAGCGCGCCCTGCGAGGCACTGGCCGGGAACACCACGCGGCTGTCGATCAGGCTGCCGATGCCATCCTGCGCCTGCGCAGGGGAAGAGGAAAACAGGGGCGCGGCCAGCAGCAGCGCCCCGATCATCAGTGCCGAACGCATCAGCGGTCGTAGGTCATGCGCTGGCCGGCGGGCTCACCCACCAGCTTGCTGCCGTCCCACACCAGCTGGCCGTTGACCCAGGTGGAGGCGATGCGCGAGCGGAAAGTGGTGCCTTCGAACGGCGACCAGCCGCACTTGGACAGCACGTCCTCGCGCTTGACGGTGAACGGCACGTCCTCCACCAGCACCAGGTCGGCAAAGTAGCCTTCGCGCAGGAAGCCGCGTTCTTCCACGTCGAACAGCTGCGCCGGCGCATGTGCGAATTTCTGCACCACCTGCTCGCGGGTCAGCTTGCCTTCGTGCACCCGCTCCAGCGCGGCCACCAGCGCGTACTGCACCAGCGGCAGGCCCGACGGCGCCTGCGCGTAGGGCTTCTGCTTCTCTTCCCAGGTGTGCGGCGCGTGGTCGGTGGCCAGCACGTCCAGCACGTCATCGGCCAAGGCAGCGGTGATTGCCTCGCGGTCGGACACTTCCTTGATCGCCGGGTTGCACTTGATCAGGTTGCCCTTGGTCGCGTAGTCCGGGCGCGCGAAGTGCAGGAAGTGCACGCAGGTTTCGGCGGTGATCTGCTTGCGGCTGCCATCGGCGCGGATCAGCGGGCCCTTCTCGAACAGCGCCAGCTCATCGGCGGTGGAGATGTGCAGTACGTGCAGGCGGGTGCCGTGCTTGCGTGCCAGCGACATTGCCAGGCGGGTCGACTTGATGCAGGCTTCGCGCGAACGGATGTCCGGGTGCATGTCCGGGGTCAGCGCATCGCCGTACTTTTCCTGGAAGGCCTTGAGGTTGGCATCGATCATCGGCGTGTCTTCGCAGTGCGTGATGATCGGGGTCGGGCATTCGCGGAAGATCGCGTCCAGCGTTTCCGGGTTGTCGACCAGCATGTTGCCGGTCGAAGCACCCATGAACACCTTCACGCCCGGGGCCTTCTTCGGGTCCAGGGCACGGATCGCGTCCAGGTTGTCATTGCTGGCACCGTGGTAGAAACCGTAGTTGGCCCAGGCGCGGCCGCGCGCGAGCTCGTACTTGGCTTCCAGGATGGTTGAATCCAGCGTCGGCGGGTTGGTGTTGGGCATGTCCATGAAGCTGGTCAGGCCACCGGCCACGGCGGCCGCCGATTCGCTGGCGATGTCGCCCTTGTGGGTCAGGCCCGGTTCGCGGAAGTGCACCTGGTCATCGATCATGCCGGGCAGCAGCCAGCGCCCGGCCGCGTCCACCACCTGCTCGCCGTCGCGCGGCGCCAGCCCACTGCCGATCTGCGCGATGCGGCCGTTCTCGATGCGCAGGTCACCATCGAAGGTGCGGCCTTCGTTGACCATGCGGGCGTTGGTGATGAGGGTGGAGGACATGTCAGTGTTTTCCTGTGCAACGGCAAGAGGGGGCGTTGGGGGACTCGGGCACGGGATCGAAGCCGCCGGGATGGAACGGGTGGCAGCGGCCCAGCCGGCGCGCAGCCAACCAGCTGCCGCGCAGCGGGCCGTGCCGCGAGATGGCGTCCATCGCGTATTCAGAACAGCTCGGCACGAAACGGCAGCGCGGCCCCAGCAGGGGGCTGATGAAGCGCTTGTAGAAGCGCAGCAGGGCAATGAGCAGGCGCGAGATCACCCAGTCATCTTATGCCAGTTGGCATGAAGGACGCATTTGTGCAGGATGGGGCGTTGGTCGCATGTCGCCGATGGCCTGCGACCGGTACCAGCACCGTCGGGTGCTGGCCAGGTTCCGTACCGCGCAAGGCGGTCCGTGTTCGTCGGACTGCCCTCCAGGGCGCCTTGGCTCCAGGACTGAATGGAGCAGGGTGCCAAGGTTGCTGCTGCGGGTCGGGTAGGCTATAAAGGCCCGCTTTCCCGGGCCCCGGGAAATCCAAGGAAGAGCGTTTCGTGGCTGCTAAAAAAACTGCAAAGAAGGCCGCAACGGCCGCCAAGAAAACCGCCAAGCCTGTTGTGAAGAAGTTGGCGGCAAAGCCCGTTGCCAAGAAGCCGGCCAGCAAGCCGGCGACCAAGGCAGCGTCCTCGCAACCGGCGGCCAGGAAGGCCACCGCAAAGAAAACGCCGGTCAAGGCAACCAAGCCGGTGGCGAAGAAGGCCGCTGCGCCCGCCAAGGCCAAGCCAGCCGCCGCCAGCAAGAAGGCGCCGGTGAAGAAGACCGTCAGCAAGGTCGCGCCGGTGAAGAAGGCCGCCGCCAAGCCGGTGGTCAAGAAGGCAGCCGCCAAACCGGCGCCGAAGGCGGTGGTGAAGAAGGCTGCAGCCAAGCCGGTCGCCAAGCCCGTAGCAAAGAAGGTCGCTGCGGCTAAACCGGCCGCCACGCCTGCCGCTGTAAAGAAGGTTGCCAAGAACGTTGCCGCGCCGGCCGTAAAGCCGACCCCGGCCCCAGTAGTGAAGTCCGCACCGAAGCCTGCTGCCAAGCCGGCTCCGGCCAAGCCTGTCCCGGCCAAGACCGTGGCAGTGGCGGCAGCCCAACCGGCCTCAACGCCGGCCCCGGCCGCCGCTCCTGTCGCTTCGAAGGCCCCGCAATCCAAGAATCCCGTGCCCGTTTCGAAATCGCCTGCCAAAACCGCCGTGAAATCCGATTCCGCCCCGAAGACCGCGTCGCGCCCTGTCGGCAAGGTTGCCGTGGCCGTCGCCGCCCGCTCGGCAGCACCGGCCCCGCGCAGCAAGTACAAGGTGGTCGAGTACAAGACCGACGAGGCCACTGGCCGCCCGATCCTACCGGCTGGCTACAAGCCGTCCTCGGAAGAGGAATACATGAGCCCGCTGCAGCAGGAGTATTTCCGCCAGCGCCTGCAGAACTGGCGCGCGGACCTGGTGGAAGAGTCCAAGCAGACCATCGAGAACCTGCGCGAGGAAGTGCGTGACATCGGCGACGAAGCCGAGCGTGCGACCCGCGAGACCGAGAACTCGCTGGAACTGCGTACCCGCGACCGCTACCGCAAGCTGATCGGCAAGATCGACAGCACCCTGAAGCGCCTGGAAGCAGGCGACTACGGCTACTGCGTCGACACCGGCGAAGAAATCGGCCTGGAGCGCCTGGAAGCGCGCCTCACCGCAGAGCGCACCATCGACGCCCAGGAGCGTTGGGAGCACCTGCAGAAGCAGCAGGGCGACTGATTCCAGTTCGTTGTCTGGTCATGCGAAAAACCCGGCTTCGGCCGGGTTTTTTGTTGGGTTCGTGTTGGTTGCGTAGAGCGGCGCCTTGCGGGTATCGGCGTGAGCCTGCGGGTGGGTCCGGGCAGGACACGCTGCAAGTACATCCCTGTAAGCTCGGCCGCGGCATCCATGCCGCGGACGGTCCTGCCCGGACCCACCCGCAGGCTCTCGACGGTTTCCTGCGTGCGCGGCCGATGTAGAGCCGAGCCCACGCTCGGCTCAGGCCGACAGGAGCGGTCATGCGTGCGCTCGCGGCTGTTGGGTCCGCCTTGTAGCGAGCCGAGCACCGCAGGGGAGTCAGGGGCGAAGAGGCGCCGCTGTTTGAGCGCAGCGAGTTCGGCGCCGTCCCCTGATTCACCGAGGAGCACAGGGCACCGGCGCGCAGCGCCGGCTCGCGGATGGCGGAGCGTTTCTTTGGTTACTTTCTTTGCACGAGCAAAGAAAGGTACACCCCGCCGCGGTCGCGGAAGAAGCCCGCCGGGCGCGGCCCGGCGCAACCGCTGCGTGGGCGCACGGAAATACGCAGCCGAGCATGGGCTCGGCTCTACAGGTTCACTGCAGGTCGCGAAGATTCAATTTCCGCAATGTCGGGTTCTTCCACGCGGTGATCCCGGCCACGCTCAGCACCGCGAATCCGCCCAGCACCACCGCCGGCACCAGGCCGAGCAGCTTCGCCATCGTGCCGGCATAGAACGCGCCCAGCTCGTTGGACGAACTGATGAAGATGCCGTTGATCGACGATACGCGACCGCGCATTTCTTCCGGCGTAGCCAACTGCAGGATGGTCGAGCGGATCACCACCGAGACGCCATCGAACGCGCCGTAGAACAGCAGGATCAGCGCCGACAGCCAGAAATGCTGCGACAACCCGAAGCTGATCACGCACAGGCCGAAGCCGGCCACCGCGAACAGCAGGACGCGGCCGGCATTGCGCTGCAGCGGGTGGCGCGCCAGCCACAGGCCCACGCACACCGAGCCCAGCGCCGGCATCGCGCGCAGGATGCCCAGGCCTTCCGGGCCGTGGTGCAGGATCTCGTGCAGGAACGCCGGCAGCATCGCTACCACGCCGCCCAGCAGCACCGAGAACATGTCCAGCGCCATCGCGCCGACCATGATCCGGTTGCCGACCACGAAGCGCGCGCCTTCGGCGATGCTCTTGAAGATCGGTGCGGCCGGACCGGTATGCACCGGTTCTTCCACCTTCAATGTGGCCAGGCAGGCCATCGCCACCAGCGCAAAGGCCGTAGCCACCGCGTAGGACAGACCCTTGCCACCGAAGCCGACCAGCACGCCACCCAGTGCCGGGCCGGCGATCATGCCGGCCTGGAACACCACCGCGCCCAGGCCGGCGCCACGGGCAAACTGGTCACGGGCCAGCACGCGGGCGAACAAGGCGTTGTAGATCGGCGACAGGAAGGCGCGGACCATGCCGGTCAGCGCGATGGCCGCATAGATCGGCCACACGCCGTCAATCGGCAGCCAGCCCATGGCTACGCTGGTCAACACCAGTGCAGTGGCGATCAGCCCGCAACAGGCGACCATGCCCAGCCGACGGCGAGGCAGGTGATCCACCAGGTAACCGGCGAACGGAGCCACGCAGAAGAACGGCACGACCTCGGCCAGGCCGATCAGGCCCAGCGAGAACGGATTGCGGGTGACTTCGTAGATGTGCCAGCCGACAGTGACCGCGACCACCTGGTAGGACAGCATCGCGAAGATGCGGTAGGCCAGCAGCCTGGCGAAACCGGGGCGGGACAGCAGGCCCAGTGCACTGTCTTCGGCTGTGGCGGGTTCGCTCACGGCGGGTCGCGCTGCAGCTGCGCCTGCGCCGTCTCACGGATGAAGGCCAGCATCGCCGCCACCCCATTGCTGCGGGTGGGCGAGAGGTGGCGGGCCAGGCCGATGTCCTGGATGTAGCTCGGCTCGGTGTCCAGGATCTCCTGCGCCGAGCGCCCGGAGTACACGCGCAGCGCCAGGAAGATCAGGCCGGAGACAATCGCCGAATCGCTGATGGCATGGAAGCACAGCGACTGCGCGTTGCCCTCGGGCACGATCCAGACCATCGACTGGCAGCCGAGCAGGCGATGCTCTTCGGTCTTCCATTCTTCCGGGAAGGGCGGCAGCTTGCGGCCGAGGTCGATCAGGTACTGGTAGCGCTCGGACCAGTCGCCGAAGAAGCCGAATTCCTCGGCGATGGCGGCCTGGGCCTCGGCGGCGGTGGGTTCAAGCGGGAACGGGGAGTCGGTCACAACAGTCTCTACGGTGGGGCGTGGCCGGCGGACCGGCCACGGGGCAGGGCAGGTCAGCTGCGCTTGCGCGACCAGCGAACGCCCTGCGGGGTGTCATCCAGCACGATGCCTTCGGCGGCCAGCTGGTCGCGGATGGCGTCGGCACGGGCGAAGTCGCGTGCCTTCTTGGCCGCGGCGCGCTCGTCGATCAGGCCCTGGACGCGGGCATCGTCGTCCTCGTCGCCCGCTGCGGTGCCGAACCACTGCGCCGGGTCGGCCTGCAGCAGGCCCAGCACCAGGCCCGCACCGAGCAGTTCGCCCTTCAGGCGCGCCTGTTCGGCCGGGTCGGTGGCACGACGCGCGTCGGCGGCGATGCGGGCCACTTCGGCCAGCGCCTGGGGTGTGTTGAGATCGTCGTCCAGGGTCGCTTCGACGCTGGCGGGGATCACTGCCGTGGCCTCGATCGACGCCAGCTCGCGCAGGGTGCCGTATAGGCGGTCCAGGGTGCGCACCGATTGTTCGATCAGCGCATCAGACCAGTCCAGCGGCTGCCGGTAGTGGGCCGACAGCAGGGCCAGGCGCAGCGCCTCCGGCGGATGCTGGCGGACCAGGTCGTGTACGCGCTCGATGTTGCCCAGCGACTTGCTCATCTTGGCGCCGCCGAAGTTGAGCATGCCGTTGTGCAGCCAGAAGCGGGCGAAGATCTTGCCGCCGTGGGCGCATTCGCTCTGCGCGATCTCGTTCTCGTGGTGCGGGAACTGCAGGTCGACGCCGCCGGCGTGGATGTCGATGGTCTCGCCCAGGTGGGCTGCGGCCATCGCCGAGCATTCGATATGCCAGCCCGGACGACCCCGGCCCCACGGCGATTCCCAGCCGGGCAGGTCGTCGCTGGACGGCTTCCACAGCACGAAATCACCCGGGTCGCGCTTGTACGGGGCCACGTCGACACGGGCACCGGCCAGCATTTCTTCCGGGTCACGGCGCGAGAGCTTGCCGTAGCCGTCGAAGCTGGCCACCGCGAACAGTACGTGACCCTCGGCGGCGTAGGCATGACCATTGGCGATCAGCTGCTCGATCATGGTGATGATCTGCGGCATGTGCGCGGTCACCTCCGGCTCGATGTCCGGCGGCACCACGCCCAGCGCGGCCATGTCTTCACGGTAGGCGGCGGCGAACTTGCCGGTGATGGTGCTGATCGGCACGCCCTGCTCGCGCGCGGCGGTGTTGATCTTGTCGTCCACGTCGGTGATGTTGCGGGCGTAGCGCAGCGCGCCGAAACGGCGCCGCAGCAGATCGGCCAGCACCCCGAACACCACCGGGCCACGGGCGTTGCCGATGTGCACGTAGTTGTAGACCGTGGGGCCGCACACATACAGGGTCGGACAGGCCGGGTCGAGCGGAGTGAACGGTTCGAGCTGGCGAGTCAGGTTGTTGTGCAGGCGCAGGGTCATGGGGCTGTGGCTGGGGGACAAGCCTGTGATTTTAGAACGTGTCGGCCCCCTTTGGGGGCACTGGCTGCCACCGGTGGACGCCGGGTCCGTCCAGGGTGGGGTGGGCAGGAGCGGCGTGGACGGGTAATGTTCAGCCCCTTGCGCTCGCCACTGCCTACACTATTGCCGTGTCCTTGCTCCCGTCGCCAATGAAATCCACCGCGTTGCTGACCCTGGCCTGCCTGTCGGCGCTGCCCGCCGTGGTGCTGGCCCAGGAGGCCGAGCCCCGCAACCGGGTGGTGATCGTGGAGAACGTGAAGTTCGACTACGCCCAGGTGCTGAACGTCGAGCCGGTGTTCCAGACCCTGCGCGCGACCCGCACCGAGGAGCACTGCGAGCCGGTGTCGACACGGACGCTGGCCCCGGTGAACGTGACCGGCGAGGAGCCGGTCGAGGACAAGGGCCGGATCAGCCGCTTCTGGGATTCGGTGCGCTCGATGTTCAAGCGCAGCGACGAGGAGCCCTCCGAAGAGGCCGGCCCCGAAACGCCGGCCCCGGCGCCTGCCAACACCGGTCCGATGCTGACCCGCGACTGCCGCATCGTTCCGGTGGGGCGTGAATTCCGCCGGCCCATCGCCTACGACGTGGATTACGTCTACAAGGGCACCAAGTATCGGTCGCGGCTGCCGGAAGACCCGGGCAACCGGCTCAAGATCCGGGTGTCGATCACCCCCTGGGTGGGTCCGGAGCAGGGCGCCGCCGGCAATCCCTGATTCTGCGACCCCGGCCCCTTGCGCCGGTCACGGCCGCATGCAAAGATATTCGGCCATGAAGCTCACCGACTTCCAGCACGACAGCAGCGCAGCCCGACAGGCGTCGGGCATGACCTCGCGTGCGCGTCGACCGGAACCCCACATTCTCGCTGGGTAACCGGAGCTTTTTGCTGTTCGTCCGAAAAAAACCCAGCCCGCCGGCTGGGTTTTTTCGTTTCCGCGTTCTGAAAGCTGCAACTGCAACCTTTTCGTTTCACCTTTGCTTCCTGTTTTCCCTTCCACCGCGTCGAACCCGGCGCCGCCACGCAAGGAAAGATGATGTCCCCCAAGCACTTCCTGAACACCCAGGACTGGAGCCGCAGCGATCTCGACGCGCTGCTGACCCAGGCCGCGCTGTTCAAGCGCAACAAGCTCGGCGACCAGCTCAAGGGCAAGTCGATCGCGCTGGTGTTCTTCAACCCGTCCATGCGTACCCGCACCAGCTTCGAACTGGGCGCATTCCAGCTCGGTGCCCACGCGGTGGTGCTGCAGCCGGGCAAGGATGCGTGGCCGATCGAGTTCAACCTCGGCACGGTGATGGACGGCGATACCGAAGAGCACATCGCTGAGGTGGCCAAGGTGCTGGGCCGTTACTGCGACATCATCGCCGTGCGCGCGTTCCCCAAGTTCATCGACTGGGCCTACGACCGCCAGGACATCGTCCTCAACAGCTTCGCCAAGTACTCGCCGGTGCCGGTCATCAACATGGAGACCATCACCCATCCGTGCCAGGAGCTGGCCCACATCATGGCGCTGCAGGAGCACTTCGGCACCCAGGACCTGCGCGGCAAGAAGTACGTGCTGACCTGGACCTACCACCCCAAGCCGCTGAACACCGCCGTGGCCAACTCGGCGCTGACCATCGCCACCCGCATGGGCATGGACGTGACCCTGCTGTGCCCGACCGCCGACTACGTCCTCGACGAGCGCTACATGGGCTGGGCCGAGCAGAACGTGGCCGAGAGCGGCGGTTCGCTGAAGATCAGCCATGACATCGACAGCGCCTACGCCGGCGCCGACGTGGTCTACGCCAAGAGCTGGGGTGCGCTGCCGTTCTTCGGCAACTGGGAACCGGAAAAGCCGATCCGCGACCAGTTCAAGCACTTCATCGTGGACGAGCGGAAGATGGCGCTGACCAATAACGGGGTGTTCAGCCACTGCCTGCCGCTGCGCCGCAACGTGAAAGCCACCGATGCGGTGATGGATTCGCCGCAGTGCATCGCCATCAACGAAGCCGAGAACCGCCTGCACGTGCAGAAGGCGATCATGGCCGCCGTTGCCGGGCGCTGATTTTTTCCGATTCAATCATTTCTGCCGGGCACGGCCCGGCGCTACCAGGACATACCCTCCCCATGAGCAACAAAGACGTCGTTCTCGCCTTCTCCGGCGGCCTGGATACCAGCTTCTGCGTGCCCTACCTGCAGGAGCGTGGCTACAACGTGCACACCGTGTTCGCCGACACCGGCGGCGTGGATGATGAAGAGCGCGATTTCATCGAGAAGCGTGCCGCCGAGCTGGGCGTGACCAGCCATGTCACCGTCAATGGTGGCCCGGCCATCTGGGAAGGCTTCGTCAAGCCGTTCGTGTGGGCCGGCGAAGGCTACCAGGGCCAGTACCCGCTGCTGGTCTCGGACCGCTACCTGATCGTCGATGCCGCGCTGAAGCGTGCTGCCGAGCTGGGTACCAACATCATCGCCCACGGCTGCACCGGCATGGGCAACGACCAGGTCCGCTTCGACCTGGCCGTGAAGGCACTGGGCGACTACCAGATCATCGCGCCGATCCGCGAGATCCAGAAGGAACACACCCAGACCCGCGCCTACGAGCAGAAGTACCTGGAAGAGCGCGGCTTCGGCGTGCGCGCCAAGCAGCAGGCCTACACCATCAACGAGAACCTGCTGGGCGTGACCATGTCCGGCGGCGAGATCGACCGTTGGGAAGCCCCGGGCGAAGGTGCGCGTGGCTGGTGCTCGCCGCGCAGCGAGTGGCCGGAACAGGCGCTGACCGTGACCCTGAAGTTCGTTGAAGGCGAAGCCGTCGAACTGAACGGCAAGGCGCTGCCGGGCGACCAGATCCTGGCCCAGCTCAACAAGCTGTTTGCCCCGTACGGCGTTGGCCGCGGCGTCTACACCGGCGACACCGTGATCGGCCTGAAGGGCCGCATCGTGTTCGAGGCCCCGGGCCTGGTTTCGCTGCTGGCCGCGCACCGCGCGCTGGAAGATGCCGTGCTGACCAAGCAGCAGAACCGCTTCAAGCCGGACGTGGCACGCAAGTGGGTGGAGCTGGTGTACGAAGGCTTCTACCACGACCCGCTGAAGACCGACATCGAAGCCTTCCTGAAGTCCTCGCAGGCCAAGGTCAACGGCGAAGTGGTGCTGGAAACCCGCGGTGGCCGCGTCGACGCGGTGGCGGTGAAGTCGCCGCACCTGCTCAACACCAAGGGCGCCACCTACGCACAGTCGGCCGACTGGGGCGTGGAAGAGGCTGAAGGCTTCATCAAGCTGTTCGGCATGAGTTCGACGCTTTACGCGCAAGTCAATCGCTGAGCGATTGAATTGCGCGCGCGTCTCCCGCGCATTCCACCTTAACCCTGCGCCGTTGGCGCGCCCCCTTCAACAAGAAGGGGGCTCTCCACCAGACGCATCACGGTAGCGCCGGGCCATGCCCGGCGGAATTCCACAGGATCTTTGTTTCATGCTTGAACAGACGCTCGATCACCTGCAGGCCCTGGTGTCCTTCGACACCCGCAACCCGCCGCGTGCGATCACCACCGGTGGCATCTTCGATTACCTGCGCGCGAACCTGCCCGGCTTCAACGTCGAGGTGATCGACCATGGCGCCGGTGCGGTCAGCCTGTACGCCGTGCGTGGGACGCCGAAGTACCTGTTCAACGTGCACTTGGATACCGTACCGGACTCGCCGCACTGGAGTGCCGATCCGCATGTGATGCGCCGCCTGGACGACCGCGTGGTCGGCCTGGGCGTGTGTGACATCAAGGGCGCCGCCGCTGCGCTGGTGGCGGCGGCCAACGCCAGCGATGGCGATGCCGCGTTCCTGTTCTCCAGCGACGAAGAAGCCAACGACCCGCGCTGCATCGCCGCGTTCCTGGCCCGTGGCCTGCCGTATGAAGCCGTACTCGTGGCCGAACCGACCATGAGCGAAGCGGTGCTGGCGCATCGTGGCATCAGCTCGGTGCTGATGCAGTTCGCCGGCCGTGCCGGCCATGCGTCGGGCAAGCAGGATGCGGCTGCCAGCGCATTGCACCAGGCCATGCGCTGGGGCAATCGCGCGCTGGATCATGTGGAATCGCTGGCCTCGGCGCGCTTCGGTGGACTGACCGGTCTGCGCTTCAACATCGGTCGCGTCGAAGGCGGTATCAAGGCCAACATGATCGCACCGGCTGCCGAGGTGCGCTTCGGGTTCCGCCCGCTGCCGTCGATGGACATCGATGGCCTGCTGGCGACCTTCGCCGGTTTCGCCGAGCCGGAAGCCGCCGTGTTCACCGAGACGTTCCGCGGTCCCAGCCTGCCCGCCGGTGACATCGCCGAGGCCGAGAACCGCCGCCTGCTGGCGCGCGACGTGGCCGATGCGCTGGAGCTGCCGATCGGCAATGCCGTGGATTTCTGGACCGAGGCGTCGCTGTTCTCGGCCGCTGGCTACACCACACTGGTATTCGGCCCGGGTGACATCGCCCAGGCCCACACCGCGGATGAGTTCGTGACGCTGGACCAGTTGCAGCGCTATACCCACGCCGTGCACCGGATCATCGCCGCCGGCGCCTGATCGACCCCACAACGCCGCCATGCCCCGGGCGTGGCGGAACTGCAACGCGGCGACCGCCGCCTGTGACGAAACCGAAATGTCTCCTGCCCTCCAGCCCCACCGCCAGACCCGCCAGACCATCGTGCGCCTGCTTTCCAGCATGGCCAGCGCGAAGGAGATCAGCCAGTACCTCAAGCGTTTCTCGCAGCTGGACGCCAAGCGCTTCGCCGTGGTCAAGGTCGGCGGCGCGGTGCTGCGCGACGATCTCGACGCGCTGACCTCTTCGCTGTCGTTCCTGCAGGAAGTCGGGCTGACCCCGATCGTGCTGCACGGCGCCGGCCCGCAGCTGGATGCCGAGCTGTCGGCGGCCGGCATCGAGAAGCAGACCGTGAACGGCCTGCGCGTGACTTCGCCGGAAGCACTGGCGATCGTGCGCCGGGTGTTCCAGCAGTCCAACCTGCGCCTGGTCGAGGCGCTGCAGCAGAACGGCGCACGCGCCACCTCGATCACCGGTGGCGTGTTCGAGGCCGAGTACCTGGACGTGGACACCTACGGCCTGGTCGGCGAAGTGAAGAAGGTCAACCTGGCACCGATCGAGGCCAGCCTGCGTGCTGGCTCGATCCCGGTCATCACCAGCCTGGGTGAAACTGCCGGTGGCCAGATCCTCAACGTCAACGCCGACTTCGCCGCCAACGAGCTGGTGCAGGAGCTGCAGCCGTACAAGATCATCTTCCTGACCGGCACCGGTGGCCTGCTGGACGAGGCGGGCAACGTGATCGATTCGATCAACCTGTCCACCGAGTACGACCACCTCATCGCGCAGCCGTGGATCCACGGCGGCATGAAGGTGAAGATCGAACAGATCAAGGACCTGCTCGACCGCCTGCCGCTGGAGTCGTCGGTGTCGATCACGCGTCCGGCCGACCTGGCCAAGGAACTGTTCACCCACAAGGGCTCGGGCACGCTGGTGCGCAAGGGTGAGAAAGTGCTGCGCGCCACCGCCTGGAGCGAGCTCGACCTGCCACGGCTGAAGGGTCTGATCGAATCCAGTTTCGGCCGCACCCTGGTGCCGGACTACTTCGAAAAGACCAGGCTGCTGCGTGCCTATGTCAGCGAGAACTACCGCACTGCGGTGATCCTCACCGACGAGGCCGAAGGCGTGTACCTGGACAAGTTCGCCGTGCTCGACGACGCGCAGGGCGAAGGCCTGGGCCGCGCGGTCTGGAACGTGATGCTGGAGGAGACCCCGCAGCTGTTCTGGCGCTCGCGCCACGGCAACCCGATCAACCACTTCTACTACGCCGAGTCCGATGGCTGCTACAAGCAGGACCATTGGAAAGTGTTCTGGTTCGGCGCCGATGGCATCGACCGGATCAAGACCTACGTCGACCACTGCGCCCAGCGCGCGCCGAGCCTGCTGGGGTGAGCGATGAGTCCTCCTGACGTGTGGAACACGGTGCCTACCCTGCGCGGCCAGCACGTGGCGCTGCAGCCGCTGCAGCTTGGGCATGTCCCCGGCCTGCGCGCTGCCCTCGAAGGCAGCGGCCTGGACCAGCTCTGGTACACCCAGGTGCCGTCACCGCAGCAGGTCGAGCACTATGTGCAGGCCGCGCTGCAGGCGCATGCCGAAGGCAAGGTGCTGCCGTTCGTGATCCGCGACGCCGCCGGTGACATCATCGGCAGCACGCGCTTCTACGACATGGATGCCAGCGTGCCCAAGCTCAGCCTCGGCTACACCTGGTACACGCCGCGCGTGCAGCGCACCGGCGCCAACACCGAGGCCAAGCTGTTGCTGCTGCAGCACGCCTTCGAGTCCATGGGCTGCATCAGCGTGGTGCTGGAAACCAGCTGGTTCAACGTCACCTCGCGCACCGCCATCGCCCGCCTCGGCGCCAAGCAGGATGGCGTGCTGCGCAACCACAGGCGGCACGCCGACGGCACGCCGCGCGACACCGTCATCTTCTCCATCATCGATGCGGAATGGCAGGGCGTGAAGCGCCACCTGCAGTACCGCCTGGACAGTCACGCATGAACGATTCGACTTTTACCCTGGGCATCGTCGGTGCCCGCGGCCATACCGGCGCCGAGCTGATCAAGCTGGTGGCCACCCACCCGCGGCTGAAGCTGGCTTTCGTCTCTTCGCGCGAGCGCGCCGGGCAGCGCCTGTCCGACCACCACCCGGAATTCCAGGGCGAGCTGCAGTACGAAAACCTGGACGCCGATGCGGTGGCGGCCAAGGGCGTGGACGCGGTGATCCTGGCCCTGCCCAACGGCCTGGCCGCGCCGTTCGTGGCCGCATTGGAAGCGGCGAAGGCGGACACCGTCATCGTCGATCTCTCGGCCGACTACCGTTTCGACAACAGCTGGTACTACGGCCTGCCGGAGCTGACCCGCGGCCGCTACAACGGCCAGAAGCACATCAGCAACCCGGGCTGCTATGCCACGGCGATGCAGCTGGCGGTGCATCCGCTGCTGGACCTGCTGGCCGGCCCACCGCAGTGCTTCGGTGTCTCCGGCTACTCCGGTGCCGGTACCACGCCGTCGGACAAGAACAACGTCGAACTGCTGGCCGACAACCTGATGCCGTACGCGCTGACCAACCACGTGCACGAGCGCGAGGTGTCGGTGCAGCTGGGCGTGGCCGTGGAATTCATGCCGCACGTCGCGCCGCACTTCCGGGGCATCACGCTGACCGCCAACCTGTGGCTGAACCGCGTGCAGACCCGTGAGCAGATCGTCGAGCGCTTCCAGCAGGCCTATGCGGGCGAACCGCTGATCGAGGTGGTGGATGAAGCGCCGTGGGTCAGCCGCATCGCCGGCCGCCACGGTGCCCAGGTCGGTGGCTTCACGCTCGCGCCGGGCGGCAAGCGCGTGGTGGTGGTGGCGACGCTGGACAACCTGCTGAAGGGCGCGGCCACCCAGGCCATGCAGAACCTCAACCTCGCGCTGGGCATCGACGAACTGACGTCGATCCCGCACTGAACACGCATTCCGGAGCCCCCATGGCAGACCTTCTTTGGCAGAAGCCCGGCGTCGCCGTCGACGCCCAGATCCAGACCTTCCTCGCCGGCGACGACGTGATCCTCGACCGCGAGTTCTTCCTGCATGACATCGCTGCCAGCGCCGCGCATGCGCAGGGCCTGCAGCACATCGGCATCCTCAGCGCCGACGAGCTTGCCGGACTTCTGCGCGAACTGGAGATCCTGGCGCAGGACTTCCGCGAAGGCCGCTTCGTGCTGGATACGCAGTACGAGGATGGCCACTCGGCGATCGAAGCGCGCCTGACCGAACGCCTTGGTGATGCGGGTCGCAAGATCCACACCGGCCGCAGCCGCAACGACCAGATCCTCGTCGCCACCCGCCTGTGGCTGAAGGAGAAGCTGCAGCGCGTTGCCCAGCTCAGCACCGAAGTGGCAAAGGTCGCGCTGGACCGCGCGCAGGCAGAGAAGGACCTGCCGATTCCCGGCTACACCCACATCCAGCGTGCCGTGGTGTCCTCGGCCGGCATGTGGTGGGCGGGCTGGGCCGAGGCCTTCATCGACAACGCCATCCGCGCCCGTGACACCCATGCGCTGGTTGATGCCAATCCGCTCGGCACCGCCGCCGGCTACGGCGTGAACCTGCCGCTGGACCGCGAGCACACCACCGCCGCGCTCGGTTTCGCGCGCATGCAGGTCTCGCCGATCTACGCGCAGCTGTCGCGTGGCAAGTTCGAGCTGGCTGCACTGGAAGCGCTCGGTGGCGCCACGCTGGACCTGCGCCGCATTGCGTGGGACCTGTCACTGTTCACCAGCGCCGAGTTCGGCTTCGTCGCGCTGCCGGCGCAGTACACCACCGGCAGTTCGATCATGCCCAACAAGCGCAATCCGGATGTGATCGAGCTGATGCGCGCCACCCACGCCAGCGTCGCCGCTGCGCGCACCGAGATCGAGCAGCTGCTGTCGCTGCCTTCGGGTTATCACCGCGACCTGCAGTCGTCCAAGGGTGCCATCTTCCACGGCTTCGGCCGTGGCCTGGCCGCGCTGGAGCTGCTGCCGGCATTGCTGGCCAACCTGGAATGGCGCGACGACAGGCTGCGCGCAGCGATCGATTCGGGCATGTATGCCACCGACGTGGCGGTGGAAGCGGCCGTGGCCGGTGTGCCGTTCCGCGAGGCCTACAAGGCGGCTGCGGCCGGTGCCGACAGCGCAGGGCAGGGACGCACGCCGGAAGGCAGCCTGGCCGCGCGTGTATCGCCGGGCTCGGCCGCCGACCTGCGCCTGGACGAACTGCGCGCGCGCTGGCAGGCGCTGTCCTGATGGCGGGCACTGTCTACCTGGTTCTGGCGATGCGCCGGCCGGACTTCAACGATGCAGCGGTGCAGCCGCATCGCGATTTCCTCGATGCGTTGCAGGCGCAGGGCAAGCTGCAGCTGACCGGTGGCTTCGCCGATGGCAGCGGTGGCGCCTACGTGCTGTGCAACGTGGACAGCCTGGCGCAGGCGCAGGCCATCGTCGCCACCGATCCGCTGGTGACGATGCAGGCCTCCGACCTGACCGTGCACGAATGGAACACCCGCTGAGAGTCTGACCGATGATCCAGCACGCTGCCCATGTCGCCTCGCCGTTCCCCGAACAAGCGCTGCCGCCGTGGCGGCGTGCGGTGCTCAAGGTTGGCAGCAGTCTGCTGGCAGCCGATGGCGGCGGCCTGTCGCCACGCCACGCGCTGGGCCTGGCGCAGTTCGTCTCGGCCAATGTCCTGGCCGGGCGCGAGGTGGTGATCGTGTCTTCCGGCGCGGTCGCTGCCGGGCGCGCAATCCTGCCTCGGGCCGATGAGCCTGGCGCGGCGATGGCGGCGAGGCAGGCCCTGGCCGCGCTCGGCCAGGCCCAGCTGATCGGGCTCTGGCAGCGCTTCTTCGAGCGCCCGGTGGCGCAGGTGCTGCTGACCCACGACGACCTGCGCAACCGCCGCCGCTACCTCAATGCACGCGCCACGTTGAGTGAACTGTTGCGCCTGGGCGCATTGCCGGTGGTCAACGAGAACGACACCGTGTCGGTGGATGAGCTCAAGCTCGGCGACAACGACAACCTGGCTGCCACCGTGGCGGCGCTGGTCGACGCCGATGCGCTGTTCATCGCTACCGATATCGATGGCCTGTACAGCGCCGACCCGCGCACCGTGGCCGATGCGCAGCCGTTGCACGACGTGCCGGAGCTGGGTGACGAGGTGCTGGCGATGGCGGGCGGCGCCGGCTCGCGCGCCGGTACCGGCGGCATGCGCACCAAGCTGGAGGCGGCGGCGAAGGCCGGGCGCCTGGGCATCGAAACCTATCTGTTCAATGGCCGCAGCGGTGACGTGGTGCGCGCGCTGGCGCAGGATCGCCTGTTCGGCACCCGCATCCATGCCGCACGCAGCCGCGAGGCCGCCCGCAAGCACTGGCTGCGGCATGCACCGCTGGCCGAGGGCGTGATCGTCATCGATGCCGGTGCGGCACAGGCGATGCGCGAGAAGGGGGCCTCGCTGCTGCCCGGTGGCATCACCGGTGCAGAGGGCGTGTTCCGCCGCGGCGATATGGTACAGGTGTGCTGGAACGCGCCGCAGGGCCGTGTCTGCGTGGCCCGTGGCGTCAGCCAGTATGCTGCCGACGACGTACGCCGGATTGCCGGCCACCATTCGCGCGACATCCAGGCCGTGCTCGGCTACAACTACGGCGGCAGCGTCGTCCATCGCGACGACCTGGTGCTGCCATGACCGGATTGAAGGACACACCGATGAGCGAGATCGAAGCGCAGGCGCGTGCCTGCCGTGATGCGGCGCAGATCGTTGCCGGCCTGGACAGTGCGGCACGACGCACGCTGCTGCTGGCGATGGCGCAGGCACTGGAGGTGAATGCCGGACTGATCCTGGCCGGCAATGCACGTGACCTCGCCGCCGCGCGCGAGAAGGGCGTGGGCAGCGCCATGCTCGATCGTCTGGCACTGGACCCGCCGCGCCTGTTCGCGATGGCCGAAGCCGTGCGCGAAGTGGCCGGATTGCCAGATCCTGTCGGCGAGGTCACCCGCGATGACGTGCGCCCGAACGGCATCCGCGTGCAGAAGGTGCGCGTGCCGCTGGGCGTGATCGCGATGATCTACGAGGCGCGCCCGAACGTGACCGCCGAAGCCGCGGCGCTGTGCCTGAAGGCGGGGAACGGCGTGATCCTGCGTGGTGGTTCCGAGGCAATTCACTCCAACACCGCGATCGCGCAGGCACTCGCCGGTGCGTTGAAGGCCAACGGCGTACCGCCGGCCGCCGTGACCGTGCTCACCGACCTGCGCCGCGAGGCGATGCTGGAACTGCTGCAGCTGCATGAGCTGATCGACCTGGCGATTCCGCGCGGTGGCGAAGGCCTGATCCGTTTCGTTGCCGAGCATGCGCGGGTACCGGTGATCAAGCACTACAAGGGCGTCTGTCATCTGTTCGTGGATGCCAGCGCCGACCTGGGCAAGGCCATCGACCTGCTGGTGGATGGCAAGTGCAGCCGGCCAGCCGCCTGCAATTCGCTGGAGACACTGCTGGTACACCGTGACGTAGCCGATTCGTTCCTGCCGCGCGTGGCGCAGGCGCTCGGCGAGCGCGGCGTGCAGCTGCGCGCCGATGCGCAGGCGCAGCCGCTGCTGCCGGGCAGCACGGCGGCGACCGAGGAGGACTACGCTGCCGAGTTCCTCGACCTTGTGCTGGCCGTGCGCGTGGTGGACGACCTCGATGCGGCCATCGCGCACATCCGCCGCTATACCTCCGATCACACCGAAGTGATCGCGACCGCAGACGCCGGCCATGCCGAGCGCTTCGTCACTGCGCTGCGCTCGGCGGTGGTGATGGTCAATGCCTCATCGCGCTTCTCCGATGGTGGCCAGCTGGGCCTGGGCAGCGAAATCGGCATTTCCACCACGCGCCTGCATGCCTATGGCCCGATGGGTCTGGAAGCGCTCACCGTCGAACGCTTCGTGGTGCGTGGCGAAGGGCAGACGCGCACATAAGTGGAACCACGCCATGCGTGGATGTTCTTCGCGGCAGACCCCGGTGCCGACCAAGGCCGGCACCCACCAGGCACAAGCGCCGACCAGGGTCGGCACCCCACCGGGTTGTCGGGCTACACCACCTCGCGGCGGATGCCGACCGGGCGTGCGTGATCATCCATATGCAGCGTGGCGGCCTTGCAGCCCATCAGGCGTTCGGCCAGGCCGGTGCTGGCACCCAGATCGGCGGCCACTTCGTTGAGGCTGGCCAGTGGCCGCGGCAGGCGACGCTCGCGGCCACGGAAGCGGGCACGGTTGTACTCGGCCCAACCGATCAGCAGCACGCTGGCGCACAACAGCATCAGCGGCAATGCCACCAGCACGTAGGGATCGAACTGGCTTTGCCGTTCGTACAGCTGCTGCCAGGCCAGCTGGCCGCCAACCAACCACGAGAACAGGGTCACCAGGGGCGCCCACAGGTAGAAGTAGAAGCCCCAGAACGCCAGGGTGACGAATCCCCAGGCGGTGCGCTGAAAGCGCGGCTGGCGGTGTGGCTTGCGGATCATCCGTGAGTCGAAGCGGTTGGACGGGCGTTGCGCGTTCATCGGATCCCCCGGTCAGGGCTGGTCCAGGTGGCGCGCTTGCTGCGACGGCGCAGCAGTGTCTTCGGCAGCGCCACCAGGGTGGTGGAAAGGCTGATCAGCCAGTACGCCATCGGGTACCAGATGACCCAGAAATAGTTGCGTCCAATCTGTGTTTCGTAACGCCGGTCGATGATCAGGCTGCTGGCGAACTGCAGCAGGCAGACCAGCGCCAGGATCACGCCATGCCACTGCGGCAGCAGGCTGGCGATATGCAGCTGCGGCGGCAGCTCGATGAACTTGCCCAGTGCCCACAGCAGCACGATGAACAACATGGTGTAGGCCCAGATCACGCTCAGCACGTACTCCAGCAGCACGCCCCACATGCGCCGCTCTTTCCAGTGCAGCAGCGAGCGCGCGTGACGCAGCATCACCTCCACGCCGCCCTGGGCCCAGCGCAGGCGCTGCCGCCACAGGCCCTTGAGGGTCTCCGGCATCAGGATGAAGCACAGCGCATTGGGTTCGTAGCGGATGTCCCAGTGCGCGCGCTGCAGGCGCCAGCTGATGTCGATGTCCTCGGTCACCATGTCATCCGACCACCAGCCCACCTGGTGCAGGGCGGTACGGCGGAAGCCGGCGATCACCCCGGAGATGGTGAAGATGCGCCCGTATACGCGCTGCGCGCGCTTGATCATGCCGATGATCGAGGAAAACTCGGCCACCTGCAGGCGTCCGAGCAGGGTGGAGCGGTTGCGGATGCGCGGGTTGCCGGTGACCGCACCGACCCGGTTGCCGCTGACCAGGTGCCAGACCATCC
Organism: Stenotrophomonas maltophilia group sp. RNC7; assembly: GCF_030910085.1. Classification (NCBI taxonomy): domain Bacteria; kingdom Pseudomonadati; phylum Pseudomonadota; class Gammaproteobacteria; order Lysobacterales; family Lysobacteraceae; genus Stenotrophomonas; species Stenotrophomonas maltophilia group sp. RNC7. The sequence continues at coordinate 179,306 of NZ_JAVFVN010000867.1, forward strand.
AGTGCAGCGCATGTTCCTCCAGCATTGCATCGCCGTCGATGCACACCAGGTACTCCGAGCGAGCGGCCAGTGCACCCATGCGCAGCGCATTGGCCTTGCCCAGGTTACGGTCCAGGTGCAATACGCGCAGCCGTGGGTGCCTTGCCGCCAGCACATCCAGCCGCGCGCCGGTGTCATCGCTGCTGCCATCATCGATGGCGATCACTTCGTAGTCGGCGGGGTAACGCTGGGCCAGCGCCGCAGTGAGCGTGTCATCCAGGTTCTCTGCCTCGTTGTGGCAAGGCACCAGCAGGCTCGCGAAGGGGGGATCGACCATCAATGGAGGATCGTTGCGTGGCCGCGAGTGGCGTTCGCGCCGGTAGTAGTAGTAGAGGCCGCCGGACATCCAGAAGAACGCCATCACCATCGGGTAGTAGAAGGCGAACTGGAACAGGACCTGCAGCAGCGGATGCATGTCCATGTCACTTCTCCGGGTACGGGAAGGTGCCGGCGGACATCGCCGCGCGGGCATCGCGGGTGGAGGGCTGGTCGGCGATGAAATCGTCCGGGTACCAGGCGAAGTGGTGCACGCCCTGCGCCTGCAACTGGCGGATCTGTGCGCGCAGGCGCTCGGCGGGAATCGGTTGCCCGTTGCGCCAATCGACGGTCTGCAGCTCGAACAGGGTGTGCTGCAGCTGCGGGTCGTGTGCGCGTACTGCGGCCAGCAGCTGGTCCAGCCAGCGCTCGGGGTGCTGGCTGCCTTCCATCCACGGCATCGCCATCAGCGCGGTCTGGTCATAGGCCTTGTTGAACAGGTCCAGGCGCTGCGCGAACCAGGCCTCGCTCTGCGGGCGGAGCACCGGCTCAGCGTACAGGTTGCGCACGGTGGCCAGTTTCGGGCGCCAGCGTTGCGCGCTGTCGCGCAGCGCCAGGGTGAAGCTGATCAGCGCCTGCGTGCGCGCGCTGCCATCGCCGCCGGCTGCCAGTGCCGGCAGCTCGGTGTCGCGCAGGTAGCCGTCGTCATGGAACAGCAGGCCTTCAAAGTAGGAATTGACCGCCAGGTCCTCGTAGATGTCGAGCATGATCTGGCGGGCCTTCGGGTTGGTGAAGTCCAACCGGTACATGCCATCGGGATCGCCGTTGCGGATCGCCAGCGCCTTGCGCTGCACCGGGTCGGGCAGCTCGAAGCCAAGCACCGGCAGCCATGCGTAGACCTTCACGCCGGCGCGGGATTTCAGCTGCCAGGCAACGCGGCTGAACAGGTCCGCACGCATCGGCATGTGCCGGTTGGGGAAGTACAGCGCATCGGCAGTGTTGTTGCCGTCCGGATCGGCGAACGCCTGCAGGTAGACGTGCGTCGGCGCGATGCGCTTGACCCGTTCGACCAGCGCATCGAGGTTGCGTGCCTGCTGCGTCGGGTCAGCGTCGTAGACATCATCCAGGTCGATCTGCAGGGCACGGATGCCATCGAGCGCGACATCGCGGCGCAGCTCGTAGGCCAGCCCTTCCACGGTCGGATTGTCGCTGACCAGGAAGCGCGCCAGGCCATGCAGGTCGCTGGCCACCGGCGTGCTGCGGCCCTCCAGATCGAAGGACACCGGCATGCCCAGCTGTTCGGCGATGTCGTTGCTCAACTGGTTGTAGGCGGCGTATGGCCAGACGATGGCGCGCGGGCGCACGCCCAGGTGCTGCTCGATGCGCTGCACGCTGCGCGAGAGATCGGCGCGCAGGCGCTGCTCATACTGCGTTTCAGTCTCGTACCTGTGCGTGGCCGGGCTGTAGATGCGGGTGACCACGGCGGGCGTTGAATTGCCCTGTGGATTGGCCAGCACGCCGTGGTGCAGGTCGTCGGTGTGGCTGGCCACTTCGATCAGGCCGCTGTCGTGCATCTGCTTCAGCTGCGCCCAGGTGACGAAGTCATCGCGGCCGAACGGACGGTAGCCGTAGTCGATGGTGCGGCCCGGAGCCATGTCCACGTAGTCGGTGATCACCGCCACCAGCGCCGGGTAGCGGTAGGCCTGCAGCAATGGGAAGGCCTTGTCGTAGACGCTGCGCAGGCCGTCATCGAAGGTCAGCAGCACAGGCTTGGGCGGCAGCGTGGCCCGGCCCTGCGAGGCATCGATCACCTGCGACAGCGAGACCGGGTGATAGCCATGCGCGCCCAGCCAGTCCAGGTGTGCGGCAAAGTTCTGCGTGCTCACCGCATAGGTATCGGCATCGCCCTTGGCCGCGACCTGGTCGCGGATGTCGTGGTAGCTGAGGATCAGCAGGCCATTGTCGATCGCATCGAGATGCGCGGCCTGCTGCGCCAAGGCCGGTGGCGTGATGGCCAGCAGCAGGAGCACGATCAGTCGCAGGAAGCAGGCCATGTCAGTCTTCCCAGCGCAGTGCGGCTTCGAAGCCGATATGTCGCTCGCGGTGGCCGTCGTAGACCGGCCGCGACCAGCGCACGCCGTACTCGAACACGCGGCCCGGGCCCAGCTGCCATTCGTGCATGTACGACACCGACGGCACCAGCGCACTGCCGAAGCCGTCCTGCCAGTAGTCGCCCAGCGAGACCGTCAGCCGGTGGCGGAAGTGGCGTTCGTAGTGCCGCCACAGCTGCTGGTCGATGCGCAGCCCGATCTCGATCATGCGGTCGCGCTTCGGGTTGAAGTAGGGCGCATCGTCGCGGCTGCCACGACTGGTGTAGGCACTGGCGAGGCCATCGATCAGCCAGCGCGGGCGGGTCAGCAGGCGCTGTTCAAGGCGGGTGCTGAACAGTTCGCGGTGGTTGCCATCGTCATAGCGGAAGCGGCTGGCGCCGAACGTCCAGTGGGTGAGCTCGCTGCGCCGGTAGTCCACCTGTGCGCTCACGCTGTCGGCGGTGATGCCGGCCGCGCGCGCCTGCATCGAGGCTTCCGGATCATTGCGCGCGGCCACCAGGCCGGCGTGCCAGTAATCGTTGAACTGCCAGCCGACGGCGGTCCGCAGGCCGGTATCGCCGATGTGGTCGTTGGCGCGCAGGACGGCCGCTTCCGCATCCAGCTGCCCGAAGCGGTAGCGCACGCCCGCACCCAGCCACAGGGGATCGATGCGCTGGTCCTGGAAATCGGTCGAGCGCCGGTCGGCCAGGGCGAACAACCGCCAGCGGTCATCAAGGATCGGTGTCTCCACTTCCACACCGTAGTGGCGATCGTTGTTGCCCAGTGGCGAGGTGCCACCGCCACCGGAGCTGCGGCCGATGTCGGTCCATGCCTTCAGCTGCCAGCCGCGATGCGCACGCCAGGCCTGGTCCATGCGTTCGACAGCCGGTTGGGTGGGATAGCGTGCGACCAGGTCATCGTGCAGCGGCCGCGCCAGGTCGTCGCGCTGCAGGGCGACGTAGGCCTCTTCCATGCCCAGCCGCGGTTCGATGTCACGCGGGTCCAGCGCGTGTGCCATCTGCTGTCGCTGCAGTGCCCTGCGTGGCCAGCCGCGCATCATGTAGACGCTGCCCAGCGCACTCTGCAGGCCTCCGTTGCCGGGCGCGATGTCCACCATCGACTCCAGATCGTGCTGCGCAGTGACCAGGTCGCCGCTGTAAGCGCGCACCATTGCCAGGTTGAGATCTGCCTCGTAGCGTGACCAGTTCGCGTACGGTGATTTGCCATTGCTCCAGCGCCACGCCGGCTCCTTGTCGCGCCATGCCTGCAGCAGGTCGATCGCCTTTTCCTGCTGCTCGCTTTCCAGGTAGGCGTAGGCCAGTTCCGAATGCGAGGCGTCGCGCGCCGGATCGCCAGCGACGGCCGCCTGCAGTACCGGAATGGCTTCTTCCGGGTGCAGGGTGCCCATCAACGAATCGCCCACGGCAGGCAGCACGTAGTCGGGCAGGGTGTGGCCTTCGGCCTGCAGGGCTCGTGCTTCCTCACGCACCTGTACATGGCGGCCCAGCCGGTTGAGCAGGATCAGCCGGTCCATGCGGATGCGCAGTGGGGCCTGCGAGGGTGGGGTGCCTTCGCCGCCGACGTAGCGCTGCATGCGCGCCAGGGTCGACTCGGCTTCTTCCAGGCGGCTGTCCTCGCTGCTGCTGTAGGCCAGGCTCCAGACCACGAGTTTGGCCAGGTAGTCGCCTTCCAGGCGCTGCTTCTGGGCGTCGTCGAACAGCTGCGGCCGCTGCTGGTACAGCTCCCAGGCGCGCCAGGCATTGCCGATGTCGCCCAGGGTCAGCACGCGCAGCTTGAACAGCAGATCGTCGTTGGGCTGCTGCTGGCTGGCGCGCTCGATTGCGCCGAGCGCATCCAGCCAGCGGGCCTGGTCGCGGTAGCGACCGATCTCGGCCAGGGCCGCGTCGCGGTCGGTCGGAGCGGCGCCGCTGGCCCAGGCCAGAGCGGTGCATGCGAGGCCGACGCAGAGCGCCAGCCGGCGGTGGACGACCATTGGGGACCCCCTTGGCTTCCGAACCAGACAACCTGTGAAAATGTGACGCAAATCACATGCCAGTATTTGGCGTGGCCGTGGCCCGCGTCACTCCCTTCGTGCGTTCCCGCCCATTGAAGACGGATACAACCCGGACAGCGACCTGCAATGTCTTGTCTGAAACGAGAGTCCCCCGCACACCGAGTGGTGGCCTGGGCGGCGCTGCCGCCCCCATGCCCGATGCCGGCACGCGGCAAGGAAGGGCATTCGTGGGCACTATCCGCCCGGAATTGTCAGTTCGGCGTCAAGATTGCCCGGTGTCTGACGAGCGGTAGGCGGGGCCGTCTGGCGGCCCCGGCCGGGCTACCAGAGATCTTCCAGCTTGCGGGGCTTGCAGGCGACCCACGAGGCGCACAGCATCAAGGTGGCGCAGCCGAACAGGAAGCTGAACGGGAGCGTCCAGCTATTGCTGACGGTATGCAGCCAGCCGACCAGGAACGGGCCCAGGCAGCTGAAGCTGTAGCCCACGCCCTGCATGAAGCCCGACAGCGCGGCCGAGCCGGCCGGGGTGCGGGTGCGCAGGTTGATCAGGGTCAGCGCCAGCGGGAAGGTGGACGGGCCGACGCCGAGCAGGCAGGCCCACAGCAGGGGCGCCTTCATCGGCGCCAGCAGCAGCCCGGTGAAGGCGATCACGAACGAGAAGAAGCCGATCAGCACCAGCGGGAACGGGTTCTGCATGCGTACCGCCATCGACGGAATGACCAGTGACGGCAGCAGGCCCAGTGCCGAGAACACGGCCACCATCACGCCGCCGAACGCGGGCGTGCCACCGGCCTCGACCACGATGCGCGGCAGCCAGGTGAACATCGAATAGGTCATCAGCGAGGTCATGCCGAACATCAGCGTCATGCTCCAGCCCAGCGACGTACGCCAGACCTTTCCGTGCGGCTGCGCGGTGGGATCGGCGGCGTCGGCCAGCGGCTTCGGTGCGCGCCTGGCCAGCACCAGCCACGGCAGCGCGGCGGCCAGTGCAAGCAGCGCCCACATGCCCAGCGACACGCGCCAGCCTGCAGCGTTGGCCACCGGTACTGCCAGTAGCGCCGGCAGCATCGTGCCCAGCTGCAGCACGCTGATGTAGAGCGTGCTCATGGTGCCGACCTTGTTGGCGAAGTAACGCTTCACCAGCGGCGGCACCACCACGTTGCCGATGCCCATGCCGGCCAGCGCGATTACCGAGCCCAGCAGCAGCGTGCCGACGTTGCCGGCGCTGGAGCGCAGCAGCAGGCCGGCCATCGCCATCGCCATCGCCAGCAGTGTGGTGCGTTCCAGGCCCAGGCGCCGCGCCAGTGCCGGCGTGGCCACGCCGAACAGCGCGAACGAGGCGGTCGGCAGCATGCCCAGCACGCCGGTCATGGTGGTGCCGAAGCCGAACTGCTGGCCGAGCACGTCCAGCAGCGGGGTGATCGAGGTGACCGCAGTGCGCAGGTTGACTGCTGCCAGCAGGATCGCGGCAAACGCGAGGACGCGACCGTGCAGCAGCGACGGCGAATCGGAAGTGGAGGAACTCATCGGTGGTCCTTGCAGGTGTCGCACGCCGCAGCAACGGCATGCAGCGCCGGCATCGGTCTACGCCGAAGCGGCAGGTGGGGGAGGGGGCTGCAGGTGGGCCGGCAGCGCGGCCATTGTACGTGTGCGCCCCGGCAAGGTCCCGTCATGCGGGCGGCCTGGCGCGGGGTACAAAAAAACCCGGAGGACAGTGATGTCTTCCAGGCTTCTTGGTGACCACCGAAGTGGTCGGGGAGACAGGATTCGAACCTGCGACCTCTACGTCCCGAACGTAGCGCTCTACCAGACTGAGCTACACCCCGAAGGGAGCCGCCTATTCTAGCGATTCACCCCGATGGCGGCAAGGGGTGAATGCTGTTTTCTTCACACCGCCGAAGCAGTGCCACCTCAGGGAACAAAAAAGCCTGGATGACTTCACCAGGCTTCAATGCGACCACGTGAGTGGTCGGGGAGACAGGATTCGAACCTGCGACCTCTACGTCCCGAACGTAGCGCTCTACCAGACTGAGCTACACCCCGAAGGAGCCGCCTAAGATACCGTGTGAAGGCCAAGGCGGCAAGGTTTTTTACAGCTCAGCGACGATTTTCGTTCTCGATGCGGTTCTGCTCGCGGGCTTCGAACCACATGCCGTTGAGGATGGCCACCGTCGAGGCGAGGCCGGCACCGAGAATCCAGGCGAAGTACCACATGGTCAATCTCCTTTGTTCAAGGGTGTGCCGACCGTCGGCCGGCACACCGGCAATCAGTAGGCGTTCGGGTTGTTGCCCATCTCTTCGGTGGTGGTCTTGCCCTTCAGCACGCGGTACACCCAGGTGGTGTAGGCGAGGATGATCGGCAGGAACACCCCCGTGGCCAGCAGCATGATCCACAGGGTCAGGTGGCTGGACGAGGCATCCCACACGGTCAGGCTGGAGGTGGGCTGGCTCGAGGACGGCAGCAGGAACGGGAAGATGGCGAAGCCGACGGTCAGGATGATGCCGGCGATGGCCGCACCGGAGGCGATGAAGGCCAGGCCGCCACGACGGGCACGCAGCAGCACCGCACTGGCCAGCAGGCCCGCCAGGCCGAGCAGCGGGGCCAGGATCGTGGCCGGCATCGCGCTGTAGTTGCGCATCCAGCCACCGGCGGCGCCGAGTTCGGCGGTCTTCAGCAGCGGATTGGTGGCGCCATCGGTAACCACCTGCGAGGTGATCTGGTAACCCGGCAGGCCGAAGGCCACCCAGGCGCCACCCACTGCGAACAGCACGAAGGCGATGATTGCCGCGATGCTTCCGAAGCGGGCCGCACGCTCGGCCACCGGGCCGTCGGTCTTGATCACCAGCATGGCCGCACCGTGGGCGACCAGCATCGACACGCTGAGCAGGCCGGCCAGCAGCGCGAAGGGCATCAGCAGGCCGAAGAACGAGCCGGTGTAGAAGATGCGCATGCTGTCATCGAAATGGAACGGAACGCCCAACAGCACGTTGCCCACGGCCACGCCCATGATCAGTGCGGGAATGAAGCCACCGATGAACAGCGCCCAGTCCCAGGTGTTGCGCCAGCGTTCGCTGGGCATCTTGCTGCGGAACTTGAAGCCGACCGGACGCAGGATCAGGGCGAACAGGATCACGAACATCGCCAGGTAGAAGCCAGAGAAGCTGACCGCATACAGTGGCGGCCAGGCGGCGAAGATCGCGCCGCCACCCAGGATCAGCCACACCTGGTTGCCTTCCCAGACCGGGCCGATGGTGTTGATCACCCGGCGGCGTTCGGCGTCAGTGCGGGCGACGAAGGGCAGCAGGGTGCCCACGCCCAGGTCGAAACCATCCATCACGGCGAAACCGATCAGCAGGATGCCGAGCAGCAGCCACCAGATCACGCGCAGCGTGGTGTAGTCCAGAAGAATGAAGTCCATCTTGGTTCTCCTGCCTCAGGCCTGGCCGGCGGCGGGCGCCGAGGCATTGTGGGAAGCATGCGGCTGGGGCGACTGCAGCGAAGGCAGCAGTTCGTCCGGACCCTTGCGGATCGCCTTGAGCATCAGCTTGATCTCGACCACGATCAGCGCGGTGTAGATCGCGGTGAAGCCGGCCAGGGTCAGCACGATTTCATGCAGGGCCAGGCCCGATGCCGCATAGAAGGTTGGCAGCACGCCATCGACCGCCCACGGCTGGCGACCATACTCGGCCACGAACCAGCCGCACTCGATCGCGATCCACGGTGCCGGCAGCGTCCACAGGGCCAGCTTGAGGAACCAGCGCTTGTCCTGGAAGTTGTTGCGGCACGAGTAGTAGAAGGCCAGCGCGAAGAAGGCGATCAGGTAGAAGCCCAGGCCGGCCATCACGCGGAAGGTCCAGAACAGCGGCATCACGCGCGGCACCGTGTCCATCGCCGCCTGCGAGATTTCCTGCGGGGTGGCGTTGAGGATGTCATCGCGGTAGCGCTTGAGCAGCAGGCCGTGGCCCAGGTCCTGCCAGTGGCGGTCGAACATCTCGCGTGCTTCCACGTCGTTCTTGTTCGCACGCAGGCGTTCCAGCGCGCCGTAGGCGAGCTGGCCGCCGCGCACGCGGTGTTCGGCGCGCTCGACCAGTTCCAGGATGCCTGGAATCGGCTGGTTCAACGAACGGGTGGCGATCAGGCCCATCAGGTAGGGGATCTTCACCGCATAGTCGTTCTGGTGGGTGTCCTGGTTCGGGATGCCGAAGGCGGTGAAGTCGGCCGGCGCACGCTCGGTCTCCCACATCGCTTCGATCGCGGCCAGCTTCATCTTCTGGTGTTCACTGGCGGCGTAACCGCTCTCGTCACCCAGCACCACCACCGACAGCGATGACAGCAGGCCGAACGCTGCGGCCACCGCGAACGAACGACGGGCCAGGTCCTTGTGCTTGTTGCGCAGCAGGAACAGGGCACTGATCGCCATCACGAATACCGCACCGGTCACGTAGCCGGCGCTGACGGTGTGCACGAACTTGGCCTGCGCCACCGGGTTGAACACCACCGCCATGAAGTCGACCACTTCCATGCGCATGGTTTCCGGGTTGAACACCGCACCGGTCGGGTTCTGCATCCAGCCATTGGCCACCAGGATCCAGATCGCCGACAGGTTGGTGCCCAACGCCATCAGCCAGGTCACCATCAGGTGCTTGACCTTGCTCAGGCGATTCCAGCCGAAGAAGAACAGGCCGACGAAGGTGGCTTCCAGGAAGAAGGCCATCAGGCCTTCGATCGCCAGCGGCGCACCGAAGATGTCACCCACGTAGTGGCTGTAGTAGGACCAGTTCATGCCGAACTGGAACTCCATGACAATGCCAGTGGCGACGCCCATGGCGAAGTTGATGCCGAACAGAACGCCCCAGAACAGGGTCATCCTGCGCCAGATCTCCTTGCCGGTCATCACGTACACGCTCTCCATGATGGCCACCATGAAGGACAGGCCGAGGGTGAGCGGTACGAATAGGAAGTGGTACATCGCGGTCAGCGCGAATTGCAGCCGCGACAGTTCTACGACTGTCTGATCAATCATGGCCTGGCTACCTCGTGGGATAGTGCCGTTGCAGGTGGCGGGAAGGGTGGTCTACGACGTGAATGATGTGACCGACTACTTCAAACAGCCTTGATCCAGATCAATGTATGAACAGATGCCCCGGTTGATCGTATGCCAACCCGATGAAGACTGCGACCGCTGGCCGCAGAGGTCGGCCATTGCCTGCGCCTACAATGCCGTGTCTCCCCCGTTGCCCGTGAAGACCCCTTGAGCGCCGCCGAAACCACCCCCGACGCCCTGTCCCCGGAGGCCGAAACTGCCCGCCAGCGTCGTGTCCGCGCGGCGTGGCTGGCCGATCTGGCCCATTCCGCCCGAGGCCGCCAGCAGCTGGCGGCACTGTGCATCAGCCTGTCCGGTGCCCTGTTGATCGGCCAGGCGGCCGCCATCGCCTGGCTGGTGCAGCAGGTGCTGGTGGAGCGCGCGCCGCTGGCCTCGGGGTTGCCGGTGCTGGGCGGTCTGGCGGCGATCCTGGTGGCGCGCACGCTGCTGGGCAGCGCCACCCAGGCCGCCGCCGGTGATGTGGCCGATGCCGCGCGGTTGGCCCTGCGTGAACGCGTGTTCGGACGCCTGCTTGGCCATGGGCCGCTGTGGCTGCGCCAGCGCCGCACCGGCGAACTGGGCGAACTGATGCTGCATCACGCTGATGCGATCGAGAGCTATTACAGCGGTTTCCTGCCGGTACGCACCGAAGTGGTGGTGGTGCCGCTGCTGATCCTGGCCGCCGTAGCCTGGGTCGACTGGGTGGTGGCGCTGATCCTGCTGTTCACTGCACCGTTGGTACCGTTCTTCATGATGCTGGTGGGCTGGGGGGCCGAAGCGGCCGGCCGCGCGCAGCTGGGTGAGCTGGCGCGGATGAGCGGCCATTTCGCCGACCGCATCAAGGGCCTGGGCCTGCTGCGCCTGTATGGCCGCGGCGAGGCTGAGCTGGAGGGGATCGAGGCGGCTGCCGAAGGCGTGCGCGTGCGTACCCTGAAGGTTCTGCGCATCGCTTTCCTCTCGTCCACGGTGCTGGAGTTCTTCGCCTCGGTCAGCGTGGCGATGGTCGCCCTGTACCTCGGGCTGAGCTATCTGGGCATGATGTCGCTGCATGCAACGGTACCGACGCTGGGGGCGGGCCTGTTCTGCCTGCTGCTGGCGCCGGAATTCTATGCGCCGCTGCGACGGCTGGCCGCCCACTACCACGACCGTGCCAATGCGCTGGCTGCCGCTGCCGAGGTGGAGCGCCTGCTGCAGTCGCTGCCCGATGAGCAGGGCCTGATCGAGAACGAAGCTGCGCCGCTGGCGGTGGAGCCGGCCGAGGCCGCGCTGCCGCCGCTGCGGGCACAGGGTCTGGTGCTGCGTCCGCTGGGCGCGCCGCACGATGTGCTGCAGGATCTGGACGTGCTGCTGGAGCCGGGCCAGCGCCTGGCCCTGGTCGGTCCCAGCGGGTCCGGCAAGAGTACGTTGCTGGAGGCGCTGGCCGGTTGGCTGCCGCCGCGTGCCGGCAAGCTGCAGGTGCGTCCCGGCGTGCAGGTGGCCTATGCCAGCCAGCGTCCGTACCTGTTCCACGGCAGCATCGCCGACAACCTGCGCCTGGCCGATCCCGGCGCCAGCGATGCGCGCCTGCGCGCGGTGGCCGAGGCTTCGCAGGTACTGCAGTTTGCGCAGCGCCTGCCGCAGGGGCTGGATACGGTGATCGGCGAACGTGGCTTCGGCCTGTCCGGTGGTGAGGCGCGTCGCATCGGCCTGGCCCGCCTTCTGCTGCGTGATCCGCAGGTGCTGCTGCTGGACGAACCCACCGCGTTCCTGGATGCCGATACCGAAGCGGCATTGCTGCGCAGCCTGGCCGCATATGCACGTGGCCGCAGCGTGGTGGTCGCCACCCACAGCCCGGCGGTGATCGCCTGGGCCGATCGTTGCCTGCTGTTGCCGGAAGGCCGCCTGGTGGAACCGGCACAGGCGGTGCGCGCATGAGCCGTTCGCCTGATTCGCTGCGCGCGGTGTTCCTGCGTCATCGTCCGCGCCTGTTGCTGACGATCCTGTTGTTGTGGACCACGATGCTGGCCGGCACTGCATTGCTGGGCCTGTCCGGTGGTTTCCTCACTGCGGCCGCGCTGGCCGGTGCCGCAGGCCTGGGGCAGGGATTCAATTTCTTCTCGCCGTCTGCGGGTATCCGTGGCTTGACCATGGCGCGCATCGTGTCGCGCTACTTCGAAAAGCTGGTGGGCCACGATGCCACCCTGCGCATCGCCCGCGATCTGCGCGTCTGGTTCTTCCGCCGCGCGCTGCCACTGGCGCCGGCACGGCTGGGGGCTACGCGTACCGGCGAGTTGCTGGCGCGACTGCTGGGCGACATCGGCGAAGTGGATGGCCTGCTGGTACGGGCGATCGGGCCGCTGGTGGCGCTGGGTGCGCTGTCGGTGGTGGCGGTTGCATCGGCGGCGCTGATCCTGCCGTCGGCGGCAGTGCTGCTGGCGGTGCTGGCGCTGCTGATCGCCTTCGGTGTGCCGTGGCTGGGCGTGCGTGGCCACGATGATGAAGAAGCCGACCGCGCCGCGCATCGCGCCGCATTGCGCACCGCGGCCTTTGAAGGGTTGGAAGGGGCGGGAGATCTGGCCGCGCTGCATGCCGATGCCGCGTGGCAGCTGAAGGTACGCGTGGCAGCCAAGCAGCTGGTCTCGCGCGACCGCCGCCGTCGCTGGCGCCTGATCGCGGCCTCGACCCTGCACGGCCTGGTGGCCGGGCTGGGCCTGGTGGCGATGCTGGCGTTGGCCCTGCACGCCGCCGAACGGCAGCGCATCGCCCCGGAGATGGCGGCAGGCCTCGTGTTCCTGACCGTGGCGTTGATCGAACTGTGGGCCGGCATGGGCCTGGCCTGGCAGTCGCTGCAGTCCGGGCGCATTGCCGCAGATCGCCTGCAGGCGATCGTCGAGCAACCGCCGACGGTGGACGATCCGCAAGTGCCACAGCCGGTGCCGCAAGCCGCGCGCGTGCATTGGGACGATGTGCATTTCCAGTGGCCGGGCGCGGCGCGGCAGGTGCTGTCCGGTCTCCAGCTGACCCTGGCGCCAGGCGAACGCATTGCCATCCGCGGCGACAGCGGCAGTGGCAAGACCACGCTGTCCAGCCTGCTGCTGCGGCTGTGGGATCCGCAGCAGGGGCGAATCACCTATGGTGGCCGCGATCTGCGCGACGTCGCCCAGGCTGAGTGGCACCAGCAACTGGCGTGGCTGCCACAGAACGCACCGGTGTTTGCCGGCAGCGTGGCAGAAAACCTGCGGTTGGGCGATCCCGATGCCAGCGACGCCGCCTTGTGGGCGGTCCTCCGTCGCGTGCGCCTGGGCGACTGGGCCGAGCGCAACGGGGGCCTGCAGGCCTGGGTGGGCGAGAACGGCGCGACGATGTCGGCCGGCCAGGCGCGACGGCTGGCGCTGGCGCGGGCGCTGCTGCGCAACGCGCCGATCCTGCTGCTGGACGAACCAACCGAAGGGTTGGACGTGGATACCGCACGTGCGCTGCTGCACGATCTCTCCGGGTTGCTGGACGGGCGCAGCCTGTTGATGATCACCCACGACGACCTGCCCGAAGGCGTGGTCGATGCGCAGTACCGGTTGCGTGATGGGGTGTTGATCCGCGAACTCTGATCGAGGCATGTCCACGCGTGGCGTGGATCTACTGTAGAGCAGAGGCAGCCGATCTACAGGTTGGCTATCGCGAGAACTCGCGCAGCAGTACCGCGATCGAGGCCACGTTGGCCAGCACGCATAGCCAGAACACCCATTGGAACGCGGCCTTGCGGTGCTTGTGGCGGAACATCGCCTGGCCCAGCAGCGCGCCGGGCCAACCACCGGCAAAGGCCAGCAGCTGCAGGGTGCGCTCGGGAATCCGCCACTGCTTTCGCTGCGCCGCGCGCTTGTCATGGCCATAGAGGCCGAACGACACTGCGCTGGCCAGCACGCACCAGCCGCCCAGCCACAGCGGCAGCACGCCGCTGATCATCAGCGCGATCAACGCGCCGAAGGCAGCCAGCGCGAGATTACGCCGCCACGCCACTTACAGCGCGTCGAGGAAGCCGCGCACGGCCGGGCCGAAACGCTCGAAATCGACGAGGAAGGCGTCGTGGCCCTGCGGCGATTCCAGGCCGATGAAGTGCGCATCGGCACCGCCGGCGCGCAGGCCATCGGCAACCTGTTGCTGCTGCTGCACGGGGAACAGGATATCGGTGTTGGCGCCGATCGCCAGCGCCTTCTCTACGCGGATCTTCGCGAGCCCGGCCAGCACGTCGCCGTCGGCATACTCGGCCAGGTCGAACCAGTCCATCGAGCGGCTCAGGTACAGGTAGCAGTTGGGATCGAAGAAACGCACGAAGCGCCGTGCGTGGCCTTCCAGATAGCTTTCCACCTGGAATTCCAGGCCGAACGGATCGTCGTCGGTCTGGTCCGAATCCAGCCGCACGCGGCCGAAGCGGCCATCCCACTCCAGCGCGGAGCGGTAGGTGATCACGCCCAGTTTGCGCGCCATGCGCATGCCGGACTCGGGGTACTCGGCATCGTCGTAGTGGCCGCCATTCCAGCGCGGGTCAAGGCGGATCGCCTCGCGCTGCAGCGAGCGGATCGCGATCGAGAACGGCAACGCCTGCGCGCTGCCGGAAATGTTGACGTGGCTGCGCGCGATGCCCGGATGCAGCATCAGGATGGCAAGGGCCGTCATGCCGCCCATCGAGTTGCCGACCACGCAGGCCAGCCGCTCGATACCTAGTGCACGCACGACGTCGACGGCGGCGCGGGCACCGTCTTCGATCGACAGCTCGGGGAAGTCCAGGCGGTAGGGCTGACCGTTGGCCGGGTTGAGCGAAGCGGGGCCGGTCGAGCCCTTGCAGCTGCCCAGCGAATTCACGCACACCACGAACCAGCGGTTGGTATCGATGGGTTTGCCGGGGCCAACCATCGCTTCCCACCAGCCCGGTGCCGGGTTGGCCTCGTTGGCCGCTGCATGCGCGTCTGGGGACAGGCCGGTCACGATCAGGATCGCATTGCTGGCATCGGCCGCCAGCGTTCCCCAGGTCTCGTAGGCCACGCGCGCGCCGTGCAGGGCGCCACCGCGCTTGAACGGGAACGGCGAAGGCAGGGCGTGGAAGCGGGTGCCGGGCGGGATGAATTCGGTCATGCACGCATTCTAGCGGGGCGGCATGTGGAGCTGGCGACACGCTGGTTTCCAGCAGCGGGTGGACGCGGACCGGACCGTCGTATCCACGCATGGCGTGGATCTGCTGTAGAGCCGAGCCGATGCTCGGCTGGCGGGCGCCGGCAACCCAATCGCAGCCGAGCGTGGGCTCGGCTCTACAAGTCAGGGAAACCGCAGTTCCACCACGCCTTCATGCGGCAGGCTTACCTTCACCGGAACGCTCTGCAGGTCGCCCTCGCTGCGGTTGGCGCTGCCGGTGCGTGAGATGCGTGCCAGTACTTCCACTTCGCGATGGGCTGACAGCGGTGCGGTTGGCATCGGACTGTCACCGTCGCCCAGCCCGACCGTGTCCGGGAATCCGCTCAGCGGCAGCTTGCGAGCGGCCACCGGCATCGGCGGGCCACCGACGGCACGGGCCAGCACGAACACCTGGGTGCTGGCGGGCCACTCGGCGTTGTTCAGTGCCGGCAGCTGCACGCGCACCTGCAGCTGCGCCGGTGGCGCCGCAGCGCCAGCATCGGGCGCCTGGCCGGCGGCCTCGCGGGCAATGGCGATCTGCGCCTGCAGCGCCTGCGCGGCGCCGGGCTCAAGCCGTGGCAGCAGGCCGCTCCACACATCCGCGGCCTCGGCATTCCTTCCGCGCTGGCGCAGGGCGATGCCCAGCAGCCAGCTGGCGCGCTCGGCATCGGGTGCCTGTGCACGCGCTTGTTGCAACCAGGCCATCGCGGTGTCATCGAACTGCTTGCCGGCATCGGCCTGCGCACGTGCCTGCGCGGCTTCCACCAGCACGCCAGGATCATCCGGTGCCAATTCGGCGGCCTTCGCGAAGGCGTCTGCCGCAGCTGAGGCATTGCCCAGTTCGGCCTGCGAACGCCCGAGCAATGCCCAGCCATCGGCACGCTGAGGGTCGCGCTTCAGTGCATCCTGCAGGGCCTGCACGCCATCGCGCAGGGTGGCTACCGACGGCGTCGGCTGTACCTGTGCTGCACGCGGATCACCGACCAGCAGGTACAGGCAGGCACCGGCCACGCCCAGTGCGAACACGCCGACCACGAAACCGCGACGACCGTGGTGGCGCAACGGCGACAGCACCAGCGCTGCCATCAGCGCAGCAACCAGGCCGGCCAGCACCGGCAGCCAATGGTTCACCATTCGTCTCCTTCATCGGCCTTGCCGGCCGGCGCCGCGCCGACGGTGCGTCCCCGCCGGCGGACGATGCCCAGCACCACCAGTGCACCGGCGCCGAGCACCAGCAGGGGGCCACCCCACAGCAGCCAGGTACCCGGCTGCAACGGTGGTTGATAGAGCACGAACTCACCGTAGCGGGCGACCAGGAACTGCTTGATCTGCGCGTCGTCGTGGCCCTGCTGCATCAGCTGCAGCACCTCGCGGCGCAGGTCCTGGGCGATCTGCGCGTTCGAATCGGCCAGCGACTGGTTCTGGCACTGCACGCAGCGCAGCTGCGCGGCCAGGTCATGGAAGCGGCGTTCCTCGGCGTCATCGCGGAACTGCAGCGGCTGCGGATCGTGCAGCGGCTGCTGGGCCAGCGCCGCCAGCGGCACCATCAGGAGCAGCAGCGCCAGCAGCCAGCGCATCGGCTCAGGGCGCCGTATGCAGGGTGTTGCCGGCACTGCCCTGGGCCTTCTCGATCTTCTCCAGTGCCGGGATCAGCTTCTCGTCGACCACGCGCTGGGTCATCGCGCCACTGTACTTCCAGCGCACGATGCCACTGCCATCGACCAGGAACGTCTCCGGTGCGGCGGTCACGCCCCAGTCGATCGCGGTGCGGCCCTCGACGTCACTGAGCACCACCATGAACGGGTTGCCCAGCTGTTCCAGCCAGTGCAGCGCGTCGGTCGGATCATCCTTCCAGTTGTAGCCGATCACGCGCACGCGCTTGCTCTCGGCAAAGCGGGTCAACACCGGGTGTTCTTCGCGGCAGGCCGCGCACCAGCTGCCCCAGACGTTCAGCAGATAGGGCGCGCCGCGCAGCTCGTCGCTGTGTACGATCATTTCCGGGTCATGCAGCACCGGCAGCGCGAACGCCGGCGCCGGCTTGTCGATCAGTGCCGACGGCAGTACGTCGCGCTGCGGGTCGCCCGATTTCATCACCCCATAGATCATCAGCCCGAGCAGGCCGAAGAAGAACAGCACGCCGATCACGATGGCTACCGGCGGCAGCGGGCGGGAGGGGCGCGGGGCGGGGGACTCGGACATGGGAACTCCTACGGACGACGGAAACGGCGGTCGGCGGCGGTGATGAATCCGCCCAGGGCCATCAGCAGCGCGCCGAGCCAGATCCAGCGCACGAACGGCTTGATGTGCACCCGGACCGCCCATGCATTGTTGCCCAGCGGCTCGCCCAATGCCACGTAGACATCACCGTCGAAGCGTGCATCGATGCCGGCCTCGGTCATCACCTGGCCGCCACTGGCGTACTGGCGTTTCTCGGGATGCAGCAGGGCCTGCTCGCGGCCGTTGCGGAACACCCGCAGGTGGCCTCGATCAGCGATGAAATTCGGCCCTTCGCGATGGTCCACGCCTTCGAAGCGGACTTCGTAGCGACCGACCACCAGCTGCTGGCCCGGCGCCAGCGCCACTTCGCGCTGCACGTTCAGCGCCTCCACCAGCAGCGCGCCGGCCAGGAACACGGCGATGCCGGCGTGGGCGACGATCATGCCGAGCATCTCGGCGGTGAAGCGGCCATTGCCGCGCAGGCGCTGCCAGACGAAGCGTGCGGTGCCGAGTGCGACCCAGGCCGCAGCGGCGACGCCGATACCGGCCTTCCAGCCATTCTGCGGTGCCTGCCACCAGGCCAGCGCGCCCAGCAATACTGCCAGGCCCAGCCAGGGTGCCAGCAGCGCGAAGGCGCGCGAGGGCTGGTCACGCTGCCATTTCACCAGTGGGCCGAACGGCAGCAACAGGATCATCGGTGCCATCAGCAGCAGGAACAGGCTGCCGAAGTAGGGCGGACCGACCGAGATCTTGCCCAGCGACAGCGCATCGGCCAGCAGCGGGTACAGCGTGCCGAGCAGCACCATTGCGCAGGCGGTGGCCAGCAGCAGGTTGTTGGCCAGCAGCAGGGTCTCGCGCGAGGTGGCGGTGAAGCCACGGCGCGGATCATCGGCATCCACGCTCAGCTGGCTGGCGCGCAGCGCGTACAGCAGCAGGCTGCCACCGACCAGCACTGACAGGAACACCAGGATGAACAGGCCGCGCGAAGGATCGGCGGCGAATGAATGCACGCTGGTCAGCACGCCCGAGCGCACCAGGAAGGTGCCCAGCAGCGACAGCGCGAAGGCGGCGATCGCCAGCAGCAGGGTCCAGCTGCCGAAGGTGCCGCGCTTTTCGGTGACGGCCTGTGAATGGATCAGTGCCGCACCGACCAGCCACGGCATGAAGCTGGCATTTTCCACCGGGTCCCAGAACCACCAGCCGCCCCAGCCCAGCTCGTAGTAGGCCCACCAGCTGCCCAGTGCGATGCCCAGGGTCAAAAAGCCCCAGGCAACGTTGGTCCACGGCCGCGTCCAGCGCAGCCAGCGCGCATCCACGCGACCTTCCAGCAATGCCGCCACCGCGAACGCGAACGGCACCGCAAAGCCCACGTAACCGATGTACAGCATCGGCGGGTGGATGATCAGCCCCGGATCCTGCAGCAGCGGGTTGAGGTCGCGGCCTTCCAGCGGCGCCGGGTTCAGGCGCAGGAACGGATTGGAGGTGAAGATCAGGAAGGCGAGAAAGCCGACGCTGACCACGCCCATCACTGCCAGCACGCGGGCCTGCACCGGTGCCGGCAGGTGCCGCGAGAACAGCGCCACCGCGCCGGTCCACAATGCCAGCACCAGCGCCCACATCAGCAGCGAGCCCTCATGCGCGCCCCACACCGCCGAATAGCGGTAGATCAGCGGCAGCAGCGAATTGGAGTTCTCGGCCACGTAGCGCACCGAGAAATCCTGCTGCACGAACGCGGCGGTCAGCACCGCGAAGGCGCCGGCCAACAGCAGCAGCTGCGCGAAGGCGGCAGGCCGCGCCACCGCCATCCATGCCGCGTTGTTGCGATGCGCACCGGCCAGCGGCAGGCCGGCCTGCAGCAGCGAGGCCAGCAACGCACACAACAGCAGGATCTGACCCAGTTCGGGCAGCACTCAGCGTACCTCGGGGGCCGTCACCGGCACGTCGTGCTTGCGATGGGCATCGCCCATCTTGTCGGCCACTTCCTTCGGCACGTACTTCTCATCGTGCTTGGCCAGCACTTCGTCGGCGACGAAGACACCGTCCTGCAGGCGGCCACTGGCGACAACCGCGGTGCCTTCGGCGAACATGTCCGGCAGGATCCGCGAGGTGGTCACCGCCAGCTGTGCATCGCCGTCGGTCACGTCGAAGCGCGCCTCCAGCGAGCCGACCGGGCGGTTGAAGGAGCCCTTCACCACCATGCCGCCCAAGCGGAAACGCGACTGTGCACCGACATCGCCGCGCAGCACTTCCGAAGGGGTGTACAGGTAGGCGATGTTGCGCTCCAGCGCCATCGCCACCAGCGCGGTGGCCAGGCCGGAGGCGAGCAGGGCCAGCAGCACCCACACCAGGCGGCGACGTTGCACCGGGGTCATCGTTCCAGCTCCGTCGACAGCGGCGTCGCCGCGTCCTGCCTGCCAGCGCGGGTCTGCTGCCGTTGCTGGCGGGCCAGTGCCAGCCGGCGCGCCACGCGCAGGCGCAGCCACGAACCGAGGGCATCGGCGCCGAGCACCAGCACGAATACGGCGTAGGCGCCAATCACATAGGGCAGGTGGGTCATGGCTGGGCTTCCCGTGAGGCGCGCGCGGCATGGACACGGCCGCCGACCCAGGCCTTGCCGGTCTCGCGGTCGAGATTGTCGGCGCGGGCCTTGGCCAGCACCGAACCGGCGAACCAGAACTTGGTGCCGATCACCATCCACCACAGCGGCGCGATCATCGCGCTGCTGATCGCCGATTCACCGAACACGTTGATCGACTGGCGCTGGTGCAGGCCACCCCACCAGTCCACCGAATAGCGGATCACCGGCAGCAGGCTGACACCTACAATGGCCAGCAGGCCAGCGGCGCGCGCAGCGCTGCGGCGGTCCTCGATGGCGTGGTACAGGCCGATCACGCCCAGGTACAGGAACAGCAGTACCAGTTCGCTGGTCATGCGCGGGTCCCAGTCCCACCAGGTGCCCCAGGTGCCCTTGCCCCAGATGCTGCCGGTCAGCAGGGTGATGAGGGTGAAGCCGGCGCCCATCGGCGCGCAGGCCATGGCCAGGATCTCGCAGACCTTGATCCGCCAGATCAGCGCGATCGCGGCATACAGCGCCATCAGCGCGAACACGAACAGGCTCATCCAGGCACTGGGCACGTGGATGTAGAGAATGCGGAAGCTGTCCAGCTGCTTGGCTTCCGGCGGCACCACCAGCAGCGCCTGCCACATGCCGACCAGCAGCACCGGCACTGCCGCAAGGTAGAACACCCGCGACCAGCGGGCAGCGAAACGGTCGAACGTGGGAGGCGAACCGAGTTGGTGGAACCAGCGGACAATCGGATTCATGCGTGGCGGCTATCCAGCAGGGGTGGATTGGCTCTCAGCTCGGTCAACTCAGAGAAATACGTATTGCAGCGGCGGTGGCCAGCGGCGCCAGCACCAGCGCGACCAGCAGGCCGGCGCCCAGCATCAGCAGCGCACCGACCGGATCCTGCCCGCGTCCGGCTGCCGCCAGGCCGCCTGCACCGAACACCAGCACCGGCACGTACAGCGGCAACGACAGCAACGCCACGAGAATACCAGAGCGCCGGATGCCGACGGTCAGTGCAGCGACCACGCCACCGATCAGGCTCAGCAACGGCGTTCCCAGCAGCAAAGATGCCAGCAACATCGGCAGCTGGTCATGCGGCAGATGCAGCATTTCGGCCAGCAGCGGGCTGACCACGATCAACGGCAGTGCCGTGGTGGCCCAGTGCAGCAGTACGCGCACCAGTACCAGCCAGGCCAGCGGCACCGGCGCCAGCAGCCACTGTTCCAGCGAGCCATCTTCGGCGTCGGAACGGAACAGCGAATCCAGCGACAGCTGTCCCGCCAGCAGCACGGCCAGCCACAGCACCGCGCCGGCGGTAGCGGCCAGCAGTTGTGGCTCACGACCCTGGGCCAGCGCGAACAGCACCACCACCAGCACCGCGAACAGCAGCGGTTGCAGCGCGTCGCCGCGGCGGCGCCAGAGCAGGCGCAGGTCGCGCTTGAGCAGGGCGCCTGCGGTCTGCCACAGGCCTGGTTCGGTACCCGGCGCGATCATGCGGCACCGCCGAGGTCGAGCTGGCGGGTGCGCACCGGCGGTGCGGCATAGGCGCCATGGGTGGTGACCAGCGCAGCGCCGCCGGCGCGCAGGTGCGCCGAAATCATCCGGTTGACCAGGGTGATTCCCTCCAGGTCGAGGTTGGCGTAGGGTTCGTCGAGCAGCCACAGTGGCGCCGGCGACAGCCAGATGCGCGCCAGTGCCAGCCGCCGCTTCTGCCCGGCCGACAGGTGGCGTACCAGAGTGTCCTCGTAACCGGCCAGGCCGACGATGGCCAGCGCGTTGCCGGGCATCTGCCGCGCACGACGGCCGTGCAGGCCGCACAGGAAGTGCAGGTTCTCCAGCGTGCCGAGGTCCGGCTTCAGCGCCGGCAGGTGGCTGAGATAAGCGACATAGCGCGCACGCTCGGCGTTGCTGGCGGGCTTGCCATCGATCCGCACCTGGCCGGCGCCGGGCCGGGCCAGGCCGGCCAGAACGCGCAGCAGGGTGGTCTTGCCGGCGCCGTTGCCACCCTGCACCAGCAGGGCTTCGCCGGCGTCCACATGGAAGTCCAGCGGGCCGAACACCGGCTCGTCATTGCGGGAGAAGCTCAGGCCGCTGGCGGCCAGCAATGCAGGGGTGTTCAAGGGGCAGGGGTCTTCATGCCGGAGTGCGGTCGCAATTGTAGCGGTGAATGCTGTCCCGGTAGCGGGGGGGGGGGGGGCCGGGCGGCCCCGGCCACAGGAAAAAGACGCCGCGGCCGGGCGCGGCGGGGCCCGGCGGCGCCACGAGCAGCGGCCCGTCGGGGGGGAGGGGAGGGGTTTTGGTGCGGAGAGCACGAGGCACAA